>JARRRC010000015.1:0-25561 GCA_037381105.1 Desulfobacterales bacterium | reverse complement strand
GCGTTTCAAATTTTAAAAGGGGATAAAATATCAGTTATTTTTGATGAATTTTTTTGTTTTTTATTTTTAAAATTTGAAACGCTCAGATTAGGAAAGTGCGAGAGTGGCGGAACTGGTAGACGCACTGGACTTAGGATCCAGCTCTGGTAACAGAGTGGGAGTTCAAATCTCCCCTCTCGCACCAGGTAAAACCCATCAACCGTTGCCTGAAAGGCAATGAATTTGTAGACACTGAATTTGTAGAAAGGAAACCTATGCAAGTTACCGTAGAAGATCTCAGCAGCGTGAAAAAAATCCTGCATATTGAAGTGCCCGAAGATGAGGTAATTCGTGAGCTGAACAATGCCTATAATCACCTTAAAAAAACAGCCAAAGTAAAGGGATTTCGTCCGGGAAAGGCACCCCGGTCGGTTCTGGAAAGGTTATTTAAAAAAGATGTCCATGGTGATGTATCTTCAAAATTGCTTCAGGATTCGTTTGTGGCGGCCCTCAAGGAAACCGATCTCAACGTCATAGGGAGTCCGAAAATCGAACCGCCGCCCCTTGAAGAAAAAGGTCCCTACAAATATGATGCCACTGTAGAGGTAAAGCCCGAAATCGCCGATATCGATTTTAAGGGGTTAACTCTGAAAAAGGCCCTGTACCGGGTGACGGATGAGGAAATGGATGCACAGCTTAAGATGCTCCAAAAAAACCTGGCCAAACAACAACCCGTAGCGGAAGATCGGGGCGTAAAGGAAAATGATTTCGTCCTGATCGATTACGAAGGGTTTGAAGACGGCAGGCCTTTCCCTGAAACCCAGAAAACAGAAAACTTTACCATGAAAATCGGTGAAGGAAGCATTTCAAAGACATTGGATGAAAAGCTGATCGGGATGAAACCAGGGGAGGAGAATGAGATCGCGATACATTTTCCCGAAGATCATTTCAATGACAAACTGGCAAACCATAACATTTCATTTCAAGTAAAGCTCAAGGAAATCCGGGAAGAGATCCTTCCTGAAATCGATGATGAATTTGCCAAAAAACTGGGGCAATATGAAACCTTGGACGCGTTGAAAAAGGCCATATCAGACAATCTAAATGAGGGTTATCAAAAGCGTGTGGACCAGGAACTGAACGAACAGGTGTATAAAGGTCTGATTGAAAAAACCGAATTTGAGTTGCCTGAATCCATGATCGCGTATGAGTTGGATAATATTATTGATGAAATTGAAAAAACTCTCACGTATTATAACAAATCTTTGGAAGCTCAGGGGCTGACCAGGGAGGAACTGGCCGAAAAACATCGTGAAACAGCGGAAAAGAAAGTTCGACGTCACCTGATTTTAGACAAGATCATTAAGCAGGAACAGTTGACGCTCACGGATGAGGAATTGGAAGAAGGTTTCACAGAGATGGCCCGAGCGGTGAATCAGCCCGTTGATGCCATAAAAAATTATTACCAGCAAAACCAGGACAATCTCGATTTTTTTAAACATACCTTACTTGAAAAAAAGGCCATGAAGCTTATTATTAAAAGTAGTGATGTGCAGGAAATCGAGCCGGAATTAGAGGAAAAAACGGAAAGCTGATGGACGTTGTAACCTTTCGTATGAAAAATTAAAATTGAAAAAAGCGAAATTTTTGTAAATTCATTTGTAAATTTAAAAAAAGCTTAATAAGGAGATGATTGGTGCCGTTAATACCTATGGTGATTGAACAAAGCAGCAGGGGTGAGAGAGCCTACGACATATACTCGAGACTCCTCAAAGACAGGATAATTTTTCTTGGAACCGCCATGAATGACGAAGTCGCGAATCTTCTAATTGCCCAGTTGCTGTTCCTTGAATCCGAAGATCCTGACAAAGATATAAACTTTTATATCAATTCGCCCGGCGGTATTGTTACGGCGGGACTGGCGGTTTATGATACCATGCAGTACATCAAGCCTGACATTGCAACTGTTTGCATCGGCCAGGCGGCCAGCATGGGTGCGCTTTTGTTAACCGCCGGCACAAAGGGTAAGCGCTATTCACTTCCCAATTCGAGGATTTTGATTCATCAGCCGATGGGCGGATTTCAGGGACAGGCGTCGGATATTGAAATCCAGGCCAAAGAAATCCTGCGCATGAAAGAAACCTTGAACCAAATACTGGTTCGGCATACGGGTAAAAGTTTAGATCAGATCCAGGCCGATACGGACCGGGACTTTTTTATGAGCGGTATTGAGGCCAAAGAATATGGGATCATCGATCATGTTATTGAAAACAGAGATGATTTGAACAAAATAGAAAAGACGGAGAAATAAGATGGCGAAAAAAGGAGAAATAAACGATAACCTTTTCTGTTCGTTTTGCGGAAAGAATCAGAAAGAGGTTCAAAAACTGATTGCCGGTCCTGCCGTCTATATCTGTGATGAATGTATCCAGCTGTGCAGTGAAATAATCGAAGAGGAAAAAGGAAAAGACGAAAAAGATGTCGATCGTCTTTTGATTCCAAAAGAGATTAAGGGAATGCTTGATGAATACGTCATTGAACAAGATGCGGCGAAAAAAATCCTGGCTGTCGCGGTTTATAATCATTACAAGCGTTTGGACACATCGGTCAGAACAGGAGATGTAGAGATCCAGAAAAGCAATATTCTCCTAATCGGACCGACCGGTTGTGGAAAAACGCTGCTGGCACAGACCCTTGCCAGATTCTTAAATGTACCCTTTACCATTGCTGATGCGACAAGCCTTACAGAAGCCGGCTATGTCGGAGAAGATGTTGAAAATATAATTCTTTCTCTTCTTCAGAATGCGGATTATGATGTAGAAAAGGCCAAACGCGGTATTGTCTACATTGACGAAATCGACAAAATTGCGCGCAAGTCCGACAACCCGTCCATTACTCGCGATGTATCGGGAGAGGGCGTTCAGCAGGCCCTGTTGAAAATTATTGAAGGCACCACCGCCAGTGTTCCGCCCAAAGGGGGGCGAAAACATCCTCAGCAGGATTTTGTTAAGGTCGATACCTCAAACATCCTGTTCATCTGCGGGGGAACCTTTACCGGCCTTGATGAGATCGTCCAGCGGCGTCTCGGTTCCAAAGTCATGGGTTTCGGGGCCAAAATCACCAAACAGGAAGAAAAAAATATCGGTGAAATTCTCAAAATGGTCCAGCCCGAAGACCTGATTAAATACGGTTTGATTCCTGAATTCTTGGGACGCATTCCGGTTGTCGCAACCCTTGGAGAATTGAATGTTCCCGCATTGATCAGAATATTGAAGGAACCCAAAAACGCCCTGATAAAACAATATAAAAAGCTCATGGAGATGGAGGGGGTCAATTTGAGACTAACCGACAGCGCCCTCAGTGCCATTGCCGAAGAGGCCATAAAGCGCAAATCCGGTGCCAGAGGGCTTCGTGCCATTATGGAAAAATGCATGCTCGATGTCATGTACAAGATTCCTTCCATGGAAAATATCAAAGAATGTGTCATCGGAGAAGATACGGTAATCAATCAGGAAGATCCGATCCTGTTATTCGAACAGCCCCGGAAAAAAGCACAGGACGGATGAATAGGAGCATAATCGTTTATTATGATTAGTTTACAAAAGTTTTTCAAAGATGAAAATTCTGAATCGCCGCACCTTTTGCTTCCTCTGCTGCCGCTGAGGGATATAGTGGTTTTCCCTCACATGGTTGCACCGCTTTTTGTGGGGCGTTCAAAATCAGTAAACGCACTTACCGATGCAATGAACAACGACAAGAGGGTGTTTCTTTCCACCCAGAAAAAAGCAGGAATCGATAATCCCGGTGAAAAAGACATCAGTAAAATCGGAACCATTGCCAGCGTACTTCAACTGCTCAGACTCCCCGATGGAACGGTAAAAGCATTGGTAGAAGGGAAAAGCAGGGCTTCCATCGCTCGTTTTGTAGCGAACAAAGACTTTTTTCAAGTGGAGTTGGATCTGATTGCCGAAACCGAAGTGTCCCATGCAGAAGGCGAGGCATTGGTCAGGGCGATCTCCCAAAGTTTCGACGAATACGCACGAATCAACAAAACGCTATCCAAAGATCTTGTGAAAAGTGTTGGCAGCATCTCGGATCCATCAAAGCTGGTGGATACGATGGCGGCACATTTTTCATTTAAAATCGAAGACAAACAGCGTCTGCTGGAAACGATTTCCCTGGAGAAAAGGTTATCTTTCCTTCTAAGCTTAATTAAGATGGAGATCGATATTTTCAAGATGGACCAGCGGATTAAAACCCGCGTCAAAGAACAGATGGAAAAAACCCAAAAGAATTATTATCTGAATGAACAAATGCGGGCCATCAAAAAGGAAATCGGTACCGAAGACGATCACAGCGATGAACTCAAAGAGCTTGAAAAGCGTATCAAACGTAAAAAAATGTCCAAGGAGGCTGCGGGCAAAGTTCGGCATGAATTTAGAAAACTCAAGATGATGACGCCCATGTCCGCCGAAGCCACGGTGGTTCGAGGTTATATCGACTGGTTAATCAGCCTTCCGTGGTTTGAACGGAGCAAAGTACGTCAGGACCTTGAAGAAGCAGATAAAATACTGGAAGAAGATCATTATGGCCTGAAAAAACCAAAAGAACGCATACTGGAATATCTTGCTGTTCAGACCCTGATGAAAAAAATACGGGGGCCGATACTTTGTTTCGTCGGTCCGCCGGGGGTGGGTAAAACCTCATTGGCCAAATCTGTTGCCCGGGCTACTGGAAGAAAATTTATACGCCTTTCTCTGGGCGGTGTCAGGGACGAGGCGGAAATTAGTTGATCCCGAACAAAATTACAGTTTTAATGACCATTACCTGGATATCGATTACGATCTTTCGGACATTCTTTTCATAACAACGGCCAACACGCTGCCCGAAATACCCCTTCCGTTGCAGGATAGAATGGAAATTATACGCCTGCCCGGTTATTCGGAATATGAAAAATACAATATTGCAAAAGACTTTTTGATCTCCAAGCAAATCAAAATGAACGGACTGGAAGGTCAAAATGTACGATTTACCAAGAAAGGGATCCTTACGATAATCCGCCGTTATACCAGAGAATCGGGTGTGAGGAACCTCGAGCGGGAAATCTCTTCGATATGTCGCAAAATCGCTAGGGAAATCGTAAAAAATAAAGAAGCTAAGTCATTTAAAATTATGGCAACTTCAGTTCAAAAATATTTAGGTCCCCCACCGTATAAAGAGACTCAAATCGAAGAACAGGATCAGGTCGGCATTGTCACCGGACTTGCATGGACCCAAGTGGGAGGCGAATTGCTTTGCATTGAAACCCTGATAATGCCCGGAAAAGGGAAACAGATCATGACCGGAAAACTGGGAGATGTGATGCAAGAGTCGGCCCAGGCAGCAGTCAGCTATGTTCGGTCACGAGCAGAAAGCCTGATGATAGATCCAAAGTTTTACAGACAAAACGACATTCATATCCATATACCCGAAGGCGCTATTCCAAAAGATGGACCATCTGCAGGAATTTCAATGTGCACATCCTTAGTGTCGGCATTAACAAAGCGACCGGTTCGTCATGACATCGCCATGACAGGAGAGATAACATTGCGAGGCCGGGTATTAGCCGTAGGGGGAATAAAAGAAAAAATTTTGGCCGCCCACAGGGGGGGTATCAAAAAGGTCGTTATTCCCAAAGAAAATGAAAAAAACCTAAAAGATATACCGGCTACCGTTCTAAAAGGAATCAAAATTGTTTTTGTTGAACACATGGATGAAGTTCTGCCCCATGCGCTGATTTTGCAATCCGGAGACACGCTCTTTAAAGGACATGATATTCCATTTGAAATGATGGGCGAAAACATGGATAAAGATCAGAGATCGGCTTTGATCTGAATCCACTTCTAAGCAAAAAACAATTCTTAAATCTCTTGGTTACGATCATTTGGGGTTAAAGCCAATTTAAGGCTTGACTTCGCATTTTTAAATTGTTAGCAGATAACTCTTTTTGATATCAAGCGCCAAATTTGGGGCGGGTAGCTCAGATGGAAGAGCATCGGCCTTACAAGCCGAGGGTCACAGGTTCAAGTCCTGTTCCGCCTACCATTTCTATTGACATTTTAAATTCGATAGCGATTAATATAATATCAACCTTAAGTATAGCCAAAGTTCTGCATAGAGCGTCCCGTCAATCATGACGGGAAGACCGCGGGGTCAGGCTTTATTGCGTACGTTCTTTAGATAAATTGTTATCCATTTTGGGGGTGTAGCTCAGTTCTGGTTAGAGCGCCGGCCTGTCAAGCCGGAGGTCGCGGGTTCAAGTCCCGTCACTCCCGCCATGAAAGATACAGCCTGTCCATTCATGAGACAGGCTTTTTGGTTATGGCATATCATGTTTACATCATCGAGAGTCTTAAAGACGGAACCTACTACGTGGGCTCCACACAAAACCTGACCGAGCGGCTTGATCGCCACAACCAAGGCCGGTCAACATACACGAAAGTCAAAAAGCCCTGGAAATTACTCTATTCCGAAAAATACCCTGATCGTTCCTCAGCATACATTCGGGAAAAACAGATTAAATCGAGAAAAAGCAAATCATACTTTGAAACCCTTATTCCGGCAGTTTTACAATGGTTCTTCCTTTATGTTTTCTTTGAAGAACAAGATCGATGCGTTCTTTGAGTCTATCCAGAGGGACCTCCGTAGTGATCAGCTCCAGTCGTTCAATTTTCCACTCATTCGCAATTTTATTCCATACTTTCAAACGCGTCGGCATCGGGCAATTTTGCGAATCGATTCCCATCAGTGTAACTCCCCGCAAAATAAAAGGATAGACGTTCAAAGGAAGATCATGCGATCCTACATTTCCACAGCAGGTAACCCCGCCGTGCGGTTGTATGGATCTGATCATCGTTGCCAGTATTTCTCCGCCGATGGTATCAATTCCCCCGGCCCAGAGTCCTTTTAGAAGGGGCTTGCCGCTGGAGTCGGTGGCCTCTTCAATACTGATCACCTCTTTGGCCCCGATTTCTAACAGGTAATCCTTTTCATCCACGATCCCGTTTACCGCGACCACGTCATATCCGGCTTTGGCCAGTATGGAAACTGCAATGCTTCCTACGCCTCCTGTAGCGCCGGAAACCAGTATGCGTCCCATATCCGGAGTGATGCCGTAGTCGACGAGCCGATAAACAGAAAGTGCCGCCGTAAAACCGGCCGTACCGAAAATCATGCTCTCTCGGGGGGAAAGCCCTTCAGGCATCTTGACGACCCAATCCGCCGGGACGCGGATATATTGGCCGAAACCTCCGGATGTGTTCATTCCGAGGTCATAACTTGTGACGATCACATCATCTCCGGCTTTAAACCCTTTGCTTTGACTTTCGGCAACGGTTCCCGCCGCGTCAACTCCGGGCGTGTGCGGATATTTCTTTGTAACACCTCTGTTGCCCAAGGTAGAGAGAACATCTTTATAATTTAGAGAAGAATAAGAAACTTTGACCAGCACGTCTCCCTGCGGAAGGTCATCAATGTTTTTGTTTTTGATTTCCGTGACAAATTGATTATTTTCTTTTTCTGTAACCACCATTGCCTTGAATGTCTTTTGATTCATGGATTTGTCTCCTTTTAAAAAGTATATGTGCATTCTTTCAAATACATCTATTGACAGGTTTATGACCTGACGTTGCATGAAAATTAATGAGAATCTTTAGCTTACTTAATTGAAAAGGAAAGGACATGCACAAAAGGATAGGTCAATCAAACTTCAATGAAACGCCCGGCTTGCATTTGACAATTTGTAATTATAACATAAAGCATGTTTTTAAATTTGCAAACAACAGTTCCAGATTGTTCAGAAACAACAAGGTGAATGATGGACACCCGAAAAGCCATTTCAACTCATCGTATGGAAAAGCCCCCCAGCTTGGTTTCAAGGTATTCGGCAATCCCTTCTCGCCCCCCTTCACGTCCCAAACCGCTTTCTTTCATGCCGCCGAAAGGCGCTGCGGCAGCAGTGGGATTGATATCGTTTATGCCGACAATTCCGAAATTCAGATTTTCGAACACCCGCATGGCCCGGGAAAGATCAAGGGTATACACATAAGATGCCAAGCCGTAATGCGTATCATTGGCCATGGCCAAAACCGTTTCTTCGTCGTCAAAGATAATGATGGGTGCCACCGGTCCAAATGTCTCTTCCCGGTAGATCAGCATGTTGGGAGTGACATCGCTGAGCACCGTCGGAGCGTAAAAAAATCCTTTGTCGAGAGGGCTGCTTGTCAGCCTTTGCCCCCCGAAAACCAAGGTCGCGCCTTTTTCCGACGCATCTGCCACCTGTCGTTCAACTTTATCCACGGCCTCGGCGTTCATCAGGGGGCCGATAGACACGCCTTTTTCAAATCCGCAGCCGGCACGCATAGCCGACACACGGCTTTTAAACGCTTCGATAAATGGTTCCGCAATGTGACGGTGAACGAAAATTCTGTTCGGACTGATGCAGGCCTGCCCGGTATTCAGGAATTTAACCAGCACTGCGCCCTTTGCTGCATAAACCGGATCAGCATCATCAAAGACGATAAACGGGGCATGACCGCCGAGCTCAAGAGAGATCCGCTTGATCTGTTTCGCCGCTTTTTGAGCCAAAAGTTTGCCAACTTCTGTGGAACCTGTAAATGTAATTTTGGACACCAATGGATGCCCGGTAAACGTTTCACCGATTGGGACGGGGTTCAAAGCGGTAACAAGATTCACGACACCGGCCGGAATGTTTGCCTTTTCAAAAATTTTAAACATTTCTACGGCACACAGCGGCGTCACTTCGGCGGGTTTCAGAACAACTGTACATCCGGCGGCCAGGGCCGGAGCGATTTTTCGGGTAATCATGCTGATGGGATAGTTCCATGGTGTAACGGCCGCCACCACACCCACGGCCTGATGCATCACAATAAACCGCTGGTCAGGCCGTGGGGCCGGTATCGTCTCTCCATAGATTCGTTTGGCCTCTTCTGCATACCAGCGCAAGAAATCCGCACCATATTGCACTTCTCCCATAGAAGCCTTTAAGGGCTTGCCTTGTTCCTCGGTCATGACCCTGGCCAGATGTTCTTTTTGTTCCATCATCAGTTGATACGCCGTGTACAGGTATTCCGAACGTTGGTAGGCGGTCAGGCCGGACCAGGAACCAAAGGCCCGGTGGGCGGCCTCAATGGCTTGCCGCGCATTTTCTGGGTTTCCATCTGCCGCTTCTCCGATTTTTTCGCCGTTTGACGGATCGTAAACGGGAAAGGTTGCATTGCCGGCGGCGTTAACCCAATGGCCGTTAATGTACATCATGGAAATTCTCCTCTTACTGCTGTTCAGATTTTCAAAAGAAATTTAAAATTTCACTTTGGGAGCAGCTTGTTCGGCCTCCGGCACTTTATAATACTCAGCGCTCGAGACGCCTGCAATCGTGGCATAAAATCTTCCGAGGAATGTCCGGATGTAAGTGTTCAAAGTTTGAACTGCATCATTGTATCGTTTCCGTTCCACGGCAATTCGGTTTTCAGTCCCCTCCAGACTGTCCTGGAGCTTAAGAAACGATTCGTTGGCCTTGAGCTGCGGATATCTTTCCTGAAGTAAAAGAAGTCTTGAGAGTACACCTTCAAGCTGGTTTGAAGCGTTAATCTTGCCTTTTACGCCTTTGGCCTGAAAGTACAAGGTTCGGGCCTGCGCAATATTTTCAAACAGTTCTTTTTCATGCTTTGCATAACCTTTTACCGTTTCAACCAGGTTGGGAATCAGATCGTACCTTCTTTTGAGCTGGTTTTCCACCTGGGCCCATTTGCCTTTGACATTTTCATCCATGGTAATGACCCGGTTGTATCCCGCGACGATGTTGCCGATCAACATCGCACCGATCAGTACGACAATCCCCACGATAATCAGTATGGTTTTCCCCTGTTTTGACATAATGGTCCTCCAACAAATAATAATTTAACATCCCGGAAATCTACAATTGGTTGAGATTAACTTTCTAGTGCTCTTCCATAATTCCAAAATGAACACGAAGGGTATCCATTCAGAAATGAGCAGTTTTTGTTCTGATCAAGGCCGCACAAGGGATTGCGGCGAGGCGTACGCCTGTATACCGCAGCCGGAAACCCGAGGAGAACGCCGAGCAGAGCAAAAAGGGCCTTTTCTGAATGGATACTCACTACCAGCCGCCCACCGCCGCCCCCGCCGAAACTTCCGAATCAACCGACAACGAATCCGCCTCCGCCGCCCCACGGACCTCATCTTCCGCCCATGGAAGAGAACAGCAGAAACAACAGAAATGCTCTCGGATTTCTGACAAACAGTATTCCCATAATAATGAAAAATATAACGGCAATGATGGTGGAAAACGGGCCGGCCGGACTGCCTCTTGTTGACGGCTGCGTGCGGTATTCTAATGCGGGCATGCCTTGTATTTTAACGCCGTAGTGTTTGGCAATGATATTGGCCAGTGCCAGGGTTGTGGCAAAAATTCCGTCCGAATAGTCGCCTTTTTTGAAATACGGCACCAGCAGCTTTCGACCAAGACTCCCGACAAGGCTGTCCGGAAGCACCCCCTCGAGTCCGTATCCCACTTCGATCCTGTACTTTCGATCGTTAAGCGCAATCAAAAAGAGTACGCCGTTGTCCTTTCCTTTTTGACCGAGTTTCCATTGGTCATTGGCAATTCTGATTGAAAGGTCTTCAATGGATTCGCCGCCAAGATCCTTGATGGTCAAAACCACCAGCTGTGCGGTTGTCTTTTGTTCAAGTTCCTGAAGGTATCCGTCCAATCGGTTTTTCACGGTATCGTTGATAATGCCGGCCTGGTCAACCACATATTGTTTCGGCATTTGAGGAATATTGGCCGGCCGGCCGGAAGATACAAACAGAAAGCAAATAAAAACAGCCGTTATGAGTTCTTTGGATTTATTCCTTAATGCCATCCGTAATATCTCCCAGTTTCTCTACCGCAGCATAATAGTCTTTAAAAATTGCGTTCAGCTGTGTGATCGTCATTTTTGTCTTTTGTCTTTTTTCCTTTAAAACGGTTCTGAAAACTTGGATATTGACACCGGAGACGTCTTCAAGAACCGCCAAGACATCCCCATTTCTTAAAGGAGGCTCCTTTCCTAAAATGAGGATAATACCCCTGAAAAGGGGAATATATCCGGTTATAGTACTCATAAATAGATCGGTTAGAATTCTGGCATCGCCGACAGAAGAGATATAACCTTGTCTGAGACCGATCAATCTGACTTTCAGCTCCCTTTCGCACTGCAGCCTGAGATCCGATGGGTCGATTACAAGATTCTGAAAAAGATCTTCACCAAACACGGTTTCGTGAATCAGTTTTATATTCAGAAATTCTATGGGGAATACATCGAGTGAGTGCATGATGTATTCGGGTGTCATGATCAACGGCGCTGAAATCCTTTTTTTACGGTATGTTTTCCCCAAAGAAGCAAGAACTTCAAGGAACCTTAAATTCATTTTATTGAGAACAAATACTGAATTAACGTCCGATTTGTCCGAATCAAAATCATCTGTCAATGCACTTCCGGTGATCGTTATGGAATGAATGTTATCTTGATGGTTTTTCAATATTTCATTCTGAAAGGGTGTAAACCTTTCAGCGGCCGTATCATTGAATTTCGAATCCGCCATTTATCAACCTCCTGGATCAATAAAAATCCTGGCCCAGAGAACCAGGCTTTGATTATCCCCAGAGGGGATTTGTTTTGCTGCATGATTATTGACTTATTTTCTCTTTTCTATTTCCTATTTCCGGCTTATCAGATTTTTTAAAATTAAATGGATTCCAAAACCAAATTGAGATTATACGGAATCTGTTAACAAAGTCCAGTCTGTATCGGTATTATTTTTTACCACCGAGGCAATGTGACCGTTAAAATAAAAATGTTCGACGTGCCAATCCTGTTCTTTATAATCGATAATCAGATGCTCATCGTCAATAATTTGCTTTATCCGGCAATTCAAGAGATCCCGGCGGGATGCTATCCGTATCCGAAAGCGCCCATTCACTGTTACGGGCCGTTTTGCCGTAAAGGGGCGATTTTATTGGACGCATTTTTTCCAAATCAATACCGATCCTTGTCGGTGCAACCACTCCGCCGACATATCCGGTCTTATGGGTTACAGACCAGTAATTTCCATTAAACGGAAGGGGGACACCATTTTTATTTTTGTTAAGAACACCGAGCTGAATCCTGCTTTTTTGGGCCGATATTTCAAGGGCCCTTCTGGCATGTGTGCTGAGAAAAGACACTTTTTCTCTACCTGTAAGCAGTTGCTTTTCATCCGGAACAGCAAGAATGACCGGATAAATGATCAGGTTTCGGGTTTCAGGTTTCGGGTTTCGGATTATATTCATAATCAAATATTTTACACTTTGGGCTTTGAGTATGCGCTGTGGAACTTTAATATTTTCTTCACACCCCTTCACAAGAAGCGTACATTCCCCCTTAACTGTCCGACGGCGGGATAATGTTTCTATAAGCTCGGATAAACGGCCTCGTAAAAACTCTTCGTGGAGCTTGGTCATTTCTCTGCAAAGCACGCCGTATCGATCTCCCATCATATCTTTGATTTCGATCATAAAAGCCAAAATACGTCCGGGATTCTCATAAAATATTAAGGTTCTCTTTTCACCGGCAAGTTCTTGAAGCTGTCTCAGCCGTCTTGTTTTTCTCTTGGCACAAAACCCGATAAAAATAAAGGAATCCGTGGGCAAACCGGAGATGCTGAGCGCGGTAATCACGGCAGAAGCCCCGGGAATAGGTACAATTGTTATACGGTTTTCAAGGGCGCGTTGCACAAGCATATAGCCCGGATCCGAAACAGAGGGCGTGCCGGCATTCGATATCAGTGCGATGGATGATCCGGCTTTTATCTTCTCAATCAAAAGCGGGGTTCGTTCATTTTCATTATGCTCATGATAAGACATCAGGCGACCTTTGATATGATGATGCTTGAGCAATTTTCCCGTGTGCCGGGTATCCTCGGCAGCAATGAGATCGACGTGTCCCAATATATCCAATGCCCTTACGGTGATATCGTTCATATTTCCGATAGGGGTGGCCACCACGTAAAGTGTGCCCGAATCCGGCGTATTCTTCGGATTACCCGTAGGCGAGTTCAAATGCATTTTTTATGATCTCTACCCGTGGATTGTCGTTTGCCAAGCTGAGGGCGACAACATCAAACCTCGCTTTGGCTTGGGTTTGTTTTGTGGCTTTGAGGTAGTATAGGGCGACCATGGAGATTTTTCGTTGTTTTTTGAGTGTTACCGCTCTCTTGGGACTTCCGTAAAAAGGGGTTTTCCGGGCTTTCACCTCCACAAATACCAGCACCCCCTTTTCTTTGGCAATAATATCAATTTCACCCAATGAGTTCCGGTAGTTCTGCTCCAAAATCTTGTATCCGATTTTTTTAAGGTGCCGGACAGCCAAGGACTCGCTTTCTTTGCCGAATTGTTGTCGTTTGTTCAGCATTACAGCACCCTTATTAAATGAACATCCTGCCAAATAAACAAAATTACAGATGTTCCTTGACGCCTCTAAAGCTTTTTCTGTGAATCGCGCAGCACCCGAATCTCCGGATCGATTCTTTGTGCGATTTTGTGGGATACCCTTTATGTTTTAAAAATCCAAACTCGGGAAAATCATCGTGGTATCTGTCCATCAACCTGTCGCGGGTTACCTTGGCAACAATCGACGCCGCTGCTATGGAGATGCTAAGGGCGTCACCTTTGGGAATGGCCTCCTGCGGAAGGGTTGACGAGATCAAAAATGTGCCGTCGATGAGCAGACAATCCGGCTGAGGGGCAAGATTGTCAACTGCCATGGCCATGGCGGTGAGGGCTGCTTGAAGGATGTTGATACGATCTATTTCAATCGGGTCAACGATTCCGATCCCGATGGAAACCGCTGAATCGTATATCTTCTCGTAAAGATAACATCGTTTTTTGGGAGTTAATTTTTTTGAGTCGGAAACGCCGGAAACCTGAAAAGAAGTCGGTAAAATGACTGCCGCAGAAACTACCGGACCGGCCAGAGGTCCCCGGCCGGCTTCATCAATACCTGCAATTTTTGAAAAGCCATTTTGAATCGCTTTTTGTTCAAATGACCACAGGTTTCGTCCCATAAGTTCTCAGCAGATAACAAATAAAAACTTCCCGTCCCTCAAATTAACAGGTGCCCAACCAAGATAGAGGAAAACACCATTAAGTGTCCGATTCATAAATGAGGATTTTTATCGTTGGACAGGGCCGCACTAGGGTTTTCGGTGAGGCGCACAATTGGCACTCCGAAGCCGGAAACCCGCGGAGAACGAAGGCCAGCGGGAAAAAGACCATTTATGAATCGGGCACTAATTGATGCGACGCTCCTTAATTCTCGCGGCTTTGCCCCTTAACTTGCGAAGATAATAGATTTTTGAGCGGCGTACCCGTCCATGGGTAACGATTTCAATTTTGTCGATAATGGGAGAATGCAGTGGAAAAATACGCTCAACACCGATTCCATACGAAACTTTCCGAACGGTAAATGTGGCCCTGGTTCCACCCCCTCGCTTGCTGATCACAACACCCTGAAATACCTGGATACGTTCTTTTTCACCTTCTTTTATCTTTACATGCACTTTAACGGTATCGCCTGCTGCAAAAACGGGCAAGTCCAGCCGCATCATTTCTCTTTCAATCTGTGTTATTCTTTCCATGCCAAATCTCCACAATTTATTATAAATTATATGATTTCAAAAATTTAAAACGATCCATTTGGGGGTTAATCATTTCTCCCGAACAGCCTATCGAGCATAACGGCGGCGGCGCACCTTACGGACAGATGATTGTACCCTGTATTTCCTAAAACCGGATTCAGAACATAGTCCGCCTCGTTGATAACATTTTTCGAAAGCCCCCAGCCGGTTCCCAGTATCAAAAGATACATAGCGCCGTCCTGCAGCATCTCACGGAAGCGGTTAAAACTGATAGTCCGAGGATTTTGATTGGCGCTGGTTACAATGGTTTTTGGCGCGGCCCCGGTGTCTTTGCGGATATGGTCAATCACTTCATCCAGCGTATTTTTGATGACGATCAGTTTCAACGCTTCTTTTCGTTTAGGATTATACCTTCCTCCTGTCCCGTTTATCCAGTGTGATACAATTTTTTCAACCAGCTCTTTTTGATCCCCCAGCGGTGTTACCACATAAAATGTCCGAACGCCATATGTTTTTGCCGTTCTTGACAGGTCATGCAAATCAAGGTTCGTTACAGCGGACGCAATAATCTCGCCATTTTTATTGACCACCGGATAATGCACCAGAGCCATATACAGATTGGTTGTGTATGATTTTTTCAATATCAATACACCATTTTTTTAAAATGTCGATCTCCTGTTTGTTCAGGGCTCTGTTTTCCAGCAAATCCGGGCGCTTTAAGAATGTCCGTATCAGCGATGTTTCAAGCCGCCATCTGTCAACTTCTTTGTGATTTCCGGACAACAGAACATCCGGGACTTCATTCCCTTCAAAATCTCTGGGGCGGGTGTATTGTCCGTGTTTTAAAATGCTGTCTGAAAATGTTTCGTTTTCGACCGAATCCTCGCCGCCGAGTACACCCGGAACCAATCGGGTCAATGCGTCAATAATGATCATGGCCGCGAGTTCACCACCGGTCAAGATATAGTCACCGATGGAAATTTCATCATCGATAAAATCTTGACAAATCCGTTCATCCACTCCTTCATACCGGCCGCAAATCAAAATGAGTCCATTTAATGACGCCAATTCATCGGCCACACGTTGATCAAAGCGGCGTCCTTGCGGCGTCAATAGAATCCTTTTGGAAAAAGGTGCTTTTTTTATTGCCGCCCGAATAGCAGCCGCCAGTGGTTCGGGCTTCATGACCATTCCACAGCCACCGCCATAGGGCCGGTCATCGGTGGAGCGGTGCTTTCCTTTGGCAAAATCTCTGATATCGATGGCGGATACGCCGATTTTATTTTGTTCTATTGCTCTTCTGATAATGCCGTGTTCCCAAAAAGAATCGAACATTTTCGGGAAAATCGTAAGGACTATGAAATTCATCCCTTTCTTGCCTGTTATCGGCGTGCAGATGTGGTTAAAAAGAAATGTCACACCTTAATTTAACTTTTTTATATTTATGAGCATTGTGGTTACGCTCAATTGAGATCACAGTCCTTCAGGCAACGCTACACGCATGATCTTGTTTTTGAAATCCATTTCCAACACCACCGATTCAATGGCCGGAATCAGAATTTCATGGTTATCATTTTTATTCTGATTTTTAACGACATACACATCGTTGCCGCCGGTGGGAATGATTGATTCAACACGACCGATGTATTGATCGTCGATTGAAAAAACTGAAAGCCCGATAATGTCAGCCCAGTAATAGGACCCTTCTTCGAGTTCAGGAAGTTCGGCCCGTTCGATGAAAAGATCGTTGCCGACCAGGCTATCGCCCGCATTGCGGTTCTCAATGCCCTTTAATGATAGAAGCAGGAATTTGCCGTGAGGTTTGGCCCAGTTAATTGAATATTTTCTTTCAATTTGTCCGGCCTGGATGACAAGGATCAATTTGCCCGGTTTGAACACGGTCAGGGACTCGGCATAAGACCGCACCTTCAGATTTCCTTTTACGCCGTGGGAACCAACGATCTTTCCAACAGGAAGAAACCCGTATTTTTGAACATCATTATTCAATAATTTCCAGAACCGATCGTTTTTTTAATTTGGCAGAAGCAGCGCTTAAGATGGTTCGCATGGCCCGTGCCGTCCGACCCTGTTTCCCAATCACCTTCCCCAGGTCCTCTTTGGCCACTTTGAGTTCTAAGACCGAGGTCTGGTTACCTTCTACCTCTGAAACTTCAACCAGTTCCGGATTGTCCACCAACGCCTGAGCAATATATTTAATCAGCTCTTTCATAGCTCCATCTCCTTTGTTGGCTTTTCAGCGTTAGAGGTAAAGATACTATGTAAGGTTAGCAAAAAAACCTTCTTTTTTCAAAAGGCTTTTTACGGTGTCTGTAAGAATTGCGCCCTGGTCGATCCAATACCTGATTCTCTCTTGTTTAAGAACCACTTCAGCCGGATCCTGAACCGGATTGTATGTACCGACATTTTCTAAAAATTTTCCGTCCCGAGGGGATTTTTCATCCGCTACAACAATTCGATAGAAAGGTCTTTTTTTCGCGCCGTGCCTAGCCAGCCTGATTTTAACAGCCATACAGAATTCTCCTTCAAAACGACGGTATACCCATTCCGCGGATGCCGCCTTTGTTTATCTTTTTGACCATTTTCATAACCTGAGTATAATTTTTAAGCAGTTTATTTATATCCTGTACACTGGTTCCGCTTCCTTTTGCAATTCTTTTTCGTCGACTTCCCTTAATTAACAAATGCTGACGCCGTTCCTGGGGTGTCATGGAATTGATGATCGCTTCGATTTTAACCAGTTCTTTTTCGTCAACTTCCAGGTTTTTGATCTGCTTCATTTGACTCATGCCGGGTATCATTTTAACCAGTTCCGACATGGATCCCATTTTCCTTATCTGAATCATTTGATCACGGAAATCTTCCAGTGTAAATTCGTTTTTTCTAAGTTTCCTTTCGAGTTCCGCCGCTTTTTTCTCATCGACAACGGCCTGGGCCTTTTCTATAATCGTCAGGACATCACCCATTCCCAGAATTCTTGAGGCCATCCGGTCAGGGTAAAACGGCTCCAGGTCACTCAGTTTTTCACCGACACCAATAAACTTTATCGGTTTATCGGCGATCGATTTGATGGACAATGCGGCGCCGCCCCTGGCATCGCCATCCATCTTGGTGAGGACAACCCCCCCGATATCGAGCGCGGTGTTGAACGACTTGGCGATATTTACCGCATCCTGGCCGGTCATGGCATCCGCTACCAGAAGGATATCACTGGGGGTGATCGCCTCCTTGATACGGCTAAGCTCTTCCATCAATTCTTCATCGATGTGCAAACGCCCGGCGGTATCAATTAATATGATATCGCACCCTGTTTGAAACGCGGTTGTTCTGGCTTCCTGGCAAATTTGCACGGGATTCATGTCCGGGCTGGAAGGAAATACCGGAACGGACAATTGCTGACCCAGCTTGTTCAACTGATCAATGGCGGCCGGACGGTAAACATCTGCGGGAACCAGATAAGGATTCCTTCCCTTTTTTCTCAAAAAAACAGCAAGTTTTCCGGCGGTTGTGGTTTTACCGGAGCCCTGGAGCCCCACCAGCATTATGGATACGGGTACGGACCCGGAAATATTCAAATCCTCGATCGTGCCTCCCATCAACGCCGTCAGCTCTTCGTTGACGATTTTAACCACCTGTTGACCGGGAGTCAGGCTGGACATGACTTCCTTGCCGAGAGACCTTTCCTTGATGCCGCTGATAAAACTTTTGACGACACTGTAATGAACGTCGGCTTCGAGAAGGGCCATCCTCACTTCCCGAAGTCCCTCTTCGATATTCTTTTCCGTGAGTTTGCCGTGTCCTTTGAGCTTCTTGAATGCGGCATTCAGTTTGTCGCTTAAATTTTCAAACATAAACGTACCCTTAAAAGCAAAATTTTAAAATCCTTGAATGTAATCAGAAAAAAATGCTATGTCAACATTTAATAAGATAATTACACGATTTCATTTAGTGTCCATCCATAAATGAGGATTTTTGTTTAAGATCAAGGCATGCGAAAAAAATAACGGCCCCGTTAAAGTGCCGGGACAAGCCGGCATATGGTTGATATTCCGAGGATTATTTTTTGAGCATCACAAAGAGATTGAGCAAAAAGACCATTTATGGATGGACACTCGTTGGAAATATGGCAATCCAAACCGACATCAAAGAACTATCCAAAGATAATCTTATAGTATGGCTTAAACGCAGGGAAATCAAGCCGTATCGCGCCGGCCAGATCCTCAAATGGATCTATCTTCGACAGGCTGACACGTTTGAGGCGATGACCGACATCAAAAAGGAGATCAGGCAGCAGCTCTCACATTATTTTTATATCCATCGACTTCAAAAGGCACGCATCGAAACCTCGCAAGACGGCTCAAAGAAATATCTTTTTAAACTCGGTGACGGTAAATATGTTGAAAGTGTGCTTATTCCGGAAAAGGATCATTATACACTTTGCATATCCAGCCAGGTCGGCTGTGCACAAGGCTGCCGATTTTGTCTGACCGCCAGGGGCGGCTTTACAAGGAACCTCACCAAAGGCGAAATCGTTGCCCAGGTTCGCGATGTTGCCCTCGATATCGGCGGCTCAAAACGTCTTTCCAATATTGTCATGATGGGGATGGGGGAACCCCTGGCCAATTTTTCCAATGTTGTCGATGCCATCCATATCATGACCGACAAGGACACCGGACTCGGATTTTCAAACCGCAGGGTGACGGTCTCAACATCAGGTCTTGTTCCAAAGCTTATTGATTTGGGGCGCGAAACAACGGTGAATCTGGCGGTATCGCTAAACGCCACAGAGAACCAAACCCGGGATATGCTGATGCCCATCAATCGAAAATACCCCATCGAACAGCTTCTCAAGGCCTGTGAAAATTATCCGCTGATGCCCCGCCGAAAAATCACCTTTGAATATATTTTAATCAAAGGGATCAATGATTCCCAAGAAAACGCCGAACGTCTCGCCAGGTTGTTAAGACCCATACGGGCAAAAATCAACCTTATCCCCTTTAATACTTACGAAAAAAGTGAATTTCAGCGGCCCGAAGACGCCGTAATTTTAAGGTTCAAAGAGATTCTCAGCAAAACCAATTATACCGCCATTGTCCGGTACAGCAAGGGGCAGGATATTTCCGCGGCCTGCGGGCAGCTCCGGGCGAATACGATGCCGGATGAAATCATATAAAGGCAAGGCATCACTACATAATTCGTATAACCCTATCCATAGAATGCATTCCAAAGGGTCCGTCTGTTAAGATTTTTAGTTGACATGGAAACTAATTTAGCATATTTGTTGAAATGGAAACTAAATTTTCATTTGAAAGAGTATGCCGTGCATGAAGAAAAATAATCCAAACACATCAGGCGGCACCGAAAAAAATCCGGTGCCGCCTGAAAAAGAGACACTCATCGTTCAACTGTTATTAAAATGCGGTCTGTTTCTCCAAAGAGAAATGAACCAGGTTTGCCGGCGATTTGGTCTGAAGCAGCAACAGTTTAGCGTATTAAATGAAATTGTGTGGCACGGACCGATCAGTCAAAAAGAGCTTGGCGAGGCGCTTCTCTTCGAGAAATCGAACGTATCGAAAATCGTAAGGATTTTGCTGGAAAAGAAATGGATTGATTCTGCGCTCGCCCCCGGAGACCGGCGTATGACCCTGCTTTTCGAAACACCTGAAGGCACTGCCGTCTGGAAGGATTGCATGCATGCCTTCCATGAATCCAGCACCGAAATGATGTCTTTTCTATCAGAGGACGAGGCGGCCAAGACAATCAGATTACTTAAAAACCTGCAAAGAACATTTAAAACCAAATAAGCCGGACGGAGACGGCTGAAAATCCTGTCGCAACAATCATCTATTCTCAAAGGGGTGTAAGGGATGCGGAAATGTACCGGAAATAATACTCAAGAATGGGGGCCTGATGCAATTTTCGACGTAAAATGCAAATACTGCGGGGATCGGGTTGAATTTTTTAAGGATGAAATAACCCGAAACTGTTCGCGTTGTAAACGAACTGTCTACAATGATCGGAAAGCGTATGGTTGCGGGCAATGGTGCTCATCCGCCTCATCTCATATGAGAAATTTCTGCCCGAAATTCAAAAGGTCAAAAGACCGGTTTCACGGCCATATTATCACATAACAGTGTCTTCCGGGAACGAAGAAAGCCGCGTTTGTTGAGGAATAATTCAGGCCCACAAGCAGAACGATCAGCGGTTCGCGAAGACTCTGCATCCACTGGCGCTCAGCGGTCGGTTTGCCACTAGGCCAATGTAACTTCCGGCAGAGATTTGCAAGGACTAAAAGAGGAGGAAATATCTATGGATTATTTTCAAATGACCGCCCCGTGCGGTCTGGACTGTTTCAATTGTCACTTTTATTTGGCCCATGAGAACCAGGAAGCAATGAGCACGGTTGAGAAACTATCCAAAGAATACAACATCCCGCTTGAAATAATGCTTTGTAATGGTTGTCGAAGCCATAATGGCATAATCCCTTTGCAAAAACATGTCTTCGGGGAAGCACATCGTTGTGCGGCCTATGAATGCACGCAGAAAAAACAATTGAAGTTATGTGGTGATTGCGAACAGTTTCCCTGCGATAACCTCCACCCCTATGCAGACAAGGCCGGCGACCTGCCCCACAACATTAAGGTCTTCAATCTGTGCTTGATTCATAAAATGGGTTTGGAAAAATGGGCCGAGTGCAAGGCACGTGAAGTACGAAAAGTTTACTTCACCAAACCTTGGACGTTGGCGTAATTATTTATTCAAAGGATCTGGATGGGCTGGATACTTAATAACCATCCGGGCATCTTTTAGAAATAAAATCCGGGTACTTTTTACCCACATCATGCTGGTCTTTTGGTTTGGTTAAGATCTTTCATTTCTAATATCATCGTATAGAGTTGTGATATTAGCACAAGTTCCGCACCCTAAAATAATTAAAAAGTCTCTGATACCGCAGGCCAAAAGATATTTTTTAAGGTAAAATATTTCTCTGGAGCATTATCGTACGTCGCCAAAATAAAAAGTATGGATATTTTTTACTCGCCTTTGAGTTTTTCATCTCAAAGTAATTCACCCTTTAAAGATTGAACTCCAAAATTATACCTTTTTATTTCAGCAGGATGCTTCGTGTTGCCACATTGTGGCATGTTGTTTGCAGTAATAGAAAATCAAAACAACATATGGCCTTTGGTGAGGCCCAAAGTTTTGGAAAAACTACCAACAAAAGGAGACACTATCATGAAAAAATTAAGCAGCATCGTTGGAATCACATTACTCAGCGCACTTCTCATTGTGCCGGTTGCAGTCCGGGCATATGGGTGGGGATGGGGCGGCGGTCATATGATGGGTTACTGGGGCGGAGGTCCCGGCTATTATCATCCGTATGACAGAGGCTACACCGCGCTGAACAGCAAACAGCAAGAGCAACTGGCTGAGCTGAATCAAAAGTTTTACAATGAAACCCAAACGCTGCGTGATAAGCTGTGGTCAAAGTCTGCTGAACTCAATGCGCTGTTGTCCGAGACAAACCCTGACTCCGGCAAAATCAGCAAACTTCAAAAAGAGATCTCCGACCTTCGGGCCAAGCTTGATGAGAAGGCAACCAATAATCAAATTGAAGCCCGCAAAATCGCACCGGAAGCTCGTTTCGGTGGTGGGTACGGTTACGGTCATATGGGCGGATACGGCTAGGGCCACATGATGGGAGGATACGGAATGGGTTACGGCCCCGGCGCGTGCTGGAACGACTAACCTTCTTCACAGGGGGTAGACAACTCTACCCCCTGTGGCCACAAAAATTGCGGCGGATGATCACTCTAAATTCATATTGCCTGCCAGAAAGGACTTTAAAATATTCCAAATAGTTAAAGACAAGCATATCGCGTTTTTGAAAACACATGGAGATGATCATTCACAGCCAGCCTCTGATGAAAACCCTGCCGTGTTACACGCTTACATATTACCACCCGGACATCCGATCGCTTTTCCCTCTCATCCAGATTATTTTACCTTAATAAACAAATACTTTCGTCCGATAGACTGAATTAAGGGTGCGAAGCTCGAGATATTCATTTGTTGAAGTTTATTCCAATATGTTTTATTTTAGTGCCCCTGCACATTATGAAGAGGTCATAATAAAATATTTATGAAATATTGCACCAAAACCGTGATATGTTTGACCGGTATCCTGATGATCGTTGCATCCTGTGCGCCGTTTAAGCCAAAGACAAGGCCGTCACCGGCCGGTGAGCTGCCGAAAACGTTTTCGCTGTATACGCCGGAATCCAAACCCGTAAACCGGTGGTGGAAAGAGTTTAATGATTCCGGCCTTAACACGCTGATCGACGCGGCACTTTCCGATAACTTTAGCCTAAAAGAAGCCTGGTCGCGGCTCAATCAAGCCAGGGCCCTGGCTGTTCAAGCAGGTGCGGCCCTTTATCCCGATCTGACGGGGACTGCCGGGGCGTCTTACGAACGCGAACGATTCGGCAACGGTTCCCGTACAACGGAATCGAATGATGAGTATTCCTTAGGCGTTGTCAGCAGTTATGAACTGGACCTTTGGGGACGCATTCGTTCCGAGCGTGAGTCTGTGCTGCTGGAGATGTCCGCGGTCCGGCAAGACCTAAATGCGGCCGCCATGACCTTGGCCGCCGAAGTGGCCAACCGCTGGATAAATATTATTGCTCAAAAAATGCAAAAACAACTGCTGGAACGTCAACTGAAAACCAATTTGTTGTATCTGGAGCTGACCGAACTCAGATTCCGGAACGCAATGGTATCGGCGCTGGATGTTTATCAGCAAAAACAAATTGTTGAGAGCGTCAGGGCTGAAATTCCCCTGGTCGAAGCCCAAGAGCAGTTGTTAAGACATGAACTGGCCGTTCTGCTGGGAAAGCCGCCCCGGACCTTGCTGTCCATACGCAGGGAAAATCTGCCGGCTCTAACGGCGCTCCCTGCCACAGGAATACCGGCCGATCTTCTTTCAGCCAGACCGGATTTGCAGGCAGCCGGTATGCGTCTAAAGGCAGCGGACTGGCAGGTGGCGGCGGCGCGGGCGAACCGTCTGCCGGCGATCAGCCTGACCGCCCAGGCCCGTTACGGCAACTCGGATATGGATGTTCTTTTCGACAACTGGCTGCTCAGTCTGGCCGGCAATTTGACTGCGCCGATATTCGACGGCAATCTGCGGGCCGCAGAAGTGGACCGCACGCTGGCGGTGGCCGATGAAAATCTGGCGGCATACCGGCGAACCGTGTTAACAGCCATCAAAGAAGTCGAAGATGCGCTGGTCAGTGAATCCAAACAGCGTGAACACATCAAAGGACTTGAAAAAGAAGCGAACACGGCCAAAAAGGCCCTTGCGGAAGCAGGGAATCGCTATCGCAACGGCCTTACCGACTATCTGCCGGTCCTGACCCAGTTGCTCACATTTCAAAGACTTGAAAGGGATTTAATCCAGCAGAAAACGAATCTGCTCATCGCACGCATCAATCTTTACCGCGCCTTGGGCGGAACATGGACGGAATCGCTGACACCTTAATTCAGAAAATAGAAAACAAGCAGGAATAAAATGACGGAAAACAATCATCACAGCATGGCATCCGAGGAACAGCCGGGGATTTTCAGAAGACGGGGGATCGCCGTTAGGACCTTCATATCGCTGCTCATTCTAGGTGTCGGCATCGGCGTTGCATCTTATCTAAAAAACAACGCTCCCAAAAGCAAGAAACGGCCGCCGGCTCAACCGGTTCAAGTGGTCCAAATCGAAACCTTACACCCTGCGGACTACCAGGTGGTCATCCCTGCCATGGGAACCGTTACACCGGACCGGGAAATCGTCCTGAAATCGAGGGTTTCCGGTGAAGTTGTTGAAATTCATCCGGAGTTCACCGAAGGCGGCCTGTTGAAAAAAGATATGAAAATACTTCAGATCGACCCTGAAGATTACCAATTGAACCTGTCTCAGAGAAAACGCGCGGTGACCGATGCCGAGTATGCCCTGAAACTGGAACTGGGCCATCAGACCGTGGCCAAACGTGAATGGGAACTGTTAAACGGCATGCAGCCGGCACCGGATGAGGAGATGGAGCTGGCCCTTCGCAAACCGCATCTGGAAAAAGCCCGGGCGGATCTAAAAGCAGCACAAGCCGATCTTAAGAAGGCGATGCTTGAACTGGAACGAACCCGCATCACGGCACCGTTCAATGCCATGGTCCGTTCCGCGTCCGTGGATTTGGGTTCCCAGGTGACACCGCAGGAATCGCTGGCCGAACTGGTGGGAACCGATGCCTACCGAATTCAAGTATCCGTGCCGGTCGATCGCTTAAAATGGATTCAAATCCCGGCTAAGGCCGACGAACCCGGATCAAAAGCCCTTATTATTTACGGCCAGAATCATGAATGCCAAGGCAGGGTTGTGAGACTTATGGGGGATTTGTCGGCCGAAGGACGCATGGCTCGCCTTCTGGTGGAGGTCAAGGACCCCCTCGGCTTAAACGCTCCCGGGCAGGATCACCCGCCGCTTTTAATCGGTGAGTATGTCCGGGTAAAAATCAAAGGCCGCAAACTTGGCAATGTATTTAAAATTCGCCGCACAGCCTTAAGGGACAATTCAAAAGTCTGGGTCATCGGTAAAGACCAAGCCTTGGAGATTCGAAAAGTCAGCCCGATCTGGCGTGACGCCGACCTTGTCCTGCTGCAAGACGAAGTGAAACCCGGGGAACACCTGATCGTCTCAGACCTGGCCGCTCCGGTGGAAGGAATGAAGGTGCGCATCGATTCCTTGAAATCTGAAACAAAAAACGAATCCCCCGCAAATGAAAAAACA
>JARRRC010000014.1:0-13266 GCA_037381105.1 Desulfobacterales bacterium | reverse complement strand
GCTCTGTTTACATCGCAGGTTATAAGACAGACCATATAGTTACAAAAGGTCCATATTCCATGTGTAGAAATCCTCTATATTTTTTCAGTCTCCTCGGTGCCTTGGGGGTTGGATTTGCTACCGAGAGTTTTCTAATTCCGTCTTTAATTTTAATTGCTTTTGCAGCGTATTATCCGATAGTAATTATGAGTGAGGAAACAGAAATGGCAAAATTGCATAAAAATGAATTTGAAAACTATTTTAAAAAAGTCCCGAGGTTTTTTCCAAAAATATCCAATCTGACGGAACCTGAAGAATATATTATAAAACCAAGGGTTTTTAAAGTTCATATTATGAGTGCGCTCTGGTTTATATGGATCTTAGGCATCCTCGAAGTCATTGGTGGACTTCAGGACCTGCAAGTTTTTCCTATGATATTTAAAATATATTGATTTACCCTGCGCCTTGCCCCATACAGGATAAAAACCACGCATTTGGGTCAGCATGGCGTTGCATATCTAAATACTATGAAAAATCGGTGACCCTAACGGAACCTCGGGAAAAAGCAACGGCTTGGCATGCCCACGATACCTGCCGATGTTGCGGGGGTTGTATCCTTCATGGATGGTGTGAACGGAAAAAAAGCAGAAGACTTTTTACCAGTTGGGCCATAAAGCCATAATCCAGTTTTTCCATGGTATCCGATGCCCGGTGATAATGGGGATTTCGGTAAAAGGCCGTATCGGTGATCATGACCGCTTTATATCCTCTGTGCCAGAATGAAGCGTGATCGCTCAGCCGAACAGAAGGAAGCAGATACCCTCCCCCCGGCACCGTCAGCTTGAGCACGGGAAGATGCGGATTTCGGGAAAATGCTTGAGACAATTCCTTTGCAAATCTTCTGGATTTAAAATTGCCGACAATGCCGATATAATCTCCCTGTTTCGGATAATCGAAAAACATCAGCGGAAACGGATAATCCTGGCATCCCGGGTCATGGCAGGTATATCCGACCATCTCCAGACAGATCATACCGTCGATTGGTTCGTTTGACTTCCATGCATTGTAAGCATAAACGCTGCTGCCCATGTGACGGGTGCCGAATGCAGGCGGCTCTTCAAGGGGGAAAGAAACAAATTTTACGGCAAGATCCAGTTCAAGCCGATCTTTCATCAACATGAGGTGACGTGCGGTTTCAAGCTGAACGGCAACGGCACTGGCGTTATCGTCGGCGCCGACGGTTCCGGCAACGGAGTCATAGTGGGCTCCAATAATATAGTGTTTTCGGGGATGGTCGCAAAAAGAGATTTGCGCCACGACATTCGAAACCGTAAAATTACCGTAAGGATATGATTCACTGCGCACCGGAAGGCCGAGATCCTGATAAAATTTTTCGATGTAAACTCTTGTCTTTTCGAGATTGTGGGGCAGAAAAACACTTCGCTCACCAATGGTTTGCGTCAGGGTTCCGACGTGATCCTGCAATCGCTTTTCAGTTTTTTGGATGTCGATTGTTAATATATCCGCCATGCTGATACCATTTGAACTTATGGTAGAAAAAAATAGGAAGATAGAAAACGAAGCACCAAAAAAATCATTGAACTAGAAGTCATCTCAAAATTAGGATTTTCGGTCGAGATCAAGGCGAGGCCGAGGATCAACCCGCCCCGTCTGTTAACGGGATCTTCGACACGCATACTCAAGTATGTCGAGGACTTGATACCGATATCGGGCGAAAAGACTTTTTTAAGATAACTTCTAATTTTAATTGAAAACCGATAAAAGATCAATTATCATTTTTTATTTCAAGTCAGGCATTTGTATTGTTATGGGCACATGCCATTATTGCAAAAATAGCCGAAGAACCATATCCGATACCATCGGATATTGCGCTGAATGCATTCGGAACCATTTCAAAGTTGTCTGGCCCCAGATAAAGAAGGTTCACGACCGCAGCCGAAGGGCATATGGTCTGCCTGAGAATCCCCCCTATGCCCCTGACGGAATTTCCTGCGGCCTGTGCATGCACCAATGCAGAATCCCTGAAGGTGAAACCGGTTTTTGCGGACTCAGACGCGTAAAAAATAATAAAATTTCAGGCGGAAGACCCCATGAGGGAAACCTGTCCTTTTATTTTGATCCCCTTCCCACCAACTGTGTCGCGGACTTTGTCTGCCCGGGCGGCACGGGTTGCGGATATCCCCGATATGCGGTTTCCAAGGGGCCTGAATACGGATTCAAGAATCTCGCGGTATTCTATCATGCCTGTGGATTTAACTGTCTGTACTGTCAAAATCACCACTTTAAAACTAAAACATATTCTGCTCAAAAGATCTCCGCAAAACTTCTCGCCCGTGCCGTGAATCAAAAAACCAACTGTATTTGCTATTTCGGCGGGGATCCAACCCCTCAGGTTCTCCATGCCGTTAAATCATCGAAAATGGCCCTTTCCTATGCTCGCGGTCGCATTCTGCGTATATGCTGGGAGACCAACGGTTCTGTCCAACAGTCGATTTTGTCCATGATGGCGGATCTGTCTTTAAAATCCGGAGGGTGCATCAAGTTTGATTTAAAGGCATGGGATGATGCCATTCACCATGTCCTTTGCGGGGTAACGAATAGAACAACTTTGATAAATTTTCGGACATTGGCCAAACAGACCGATCAACGACCCGAGACACCGTTTCTCATTGCCAGTACGCTGCTCGTTCCCGGATATGTGGATGAACCTGAAGTTAATGAAATTGCAAGGTTTATCGCAAGTCTCAACCCGAACATCCCATACAGCCTTTTGGCGTTTTACCCGCAGTTTTATCTCAACGACCTTCCCACAACATCCGAATCCCATGCCCTTCGCTGCAAAAAATCCGCTGAACAGGCCGGTTTGAAAAATGTTCGCATCGGGAATGTGCATCTGCTGGGAAACGATTACTAGTGGCTGAAAGAAAGATCCTAGTTTTCATTCGGCCACTAACTGCTGCCCTAATTGATTCCAAACTCGATTAGACTTATTTTTTACTCTATTGAGGGACCACTCTCACGGAAAGCCGTCATTGGTTCATGGATCAGATCGTTTTCCCTGAAGCGGGTCGGTCTTAATGGATAAATATCTTCGGTTTGGACCTTGCCGTCTGCAATTAGTTCGGCAACGACCAAGCCGGCGGCCGGTGCGTGTTGAAATCCGTGGCCTGAAAAACCGGCGGCGCAGATAAAATTTCGAAGTTCCGGGAACGTACCGACGGCGGCATGATGATCCGGAGTCATTTCATAATGCCCCACCCATTCTCTTATCATTCGGGCATGTTCCAAAGCCGGAATTCTTTTTACGGATTGTGCGGCGGTCCATTCCTTTGCATCAAAATCCACATGAGAGCTGAAGGATTTTTCTCCGGTAGGCCCTCCCAAAATCAAGCCTTGGCTTTCTCGCAGGATGTACCATCCGGAACCAATGTCGATGATCATGGGAAAGATTTTGGGTATTTCATCAAAGGTGTCCGTAAAAAACAGATGGCGCTTTACCGGTCCGACAGGAAGCTTAAGCCCGGCCATGTTCGCCACCTCACCGGCCCAGGGTCCGGCGGCGTTAACCACCATGTCGGGTTTGATTCGGTGTCCGGTTAGGGTCTGGACACCCACGACGCTTTGGTTTGAAATCAAGATGCCGGAGACCCGAACCTTTTCCCTAAACGCGGCCCCGCCCTGGCGAGCCTTTTTGACAAAGGTCCCAAGGACTTCCATGGGACTGTAAAAACCGTCGTTTTGGGTATAAGATCCTCCGATAAGGTCATTGACTTGTATAAAAGACCAGCGTCGGGCCATCTCCCGGGGTGTAAGCAATTCAACCGGAAGCTTCAATGTTTCCATCAACCGTGCCGTATGTTCAAAAACCTTCCATTGATCGCAAGTGGCCGCCAGAAACAGATATCCCAACGGTTTGAAGTTCAGATCAATACCGAATTCATCTTTAAATTGTCTGAAAAGTTCTTGGGAAATCAAAGAAAAACGGATGTTAACCCGGGTGGAAAACTGAGTTCTCAGGCCGCCGAGGCAGGCGGAGGTGGCACCTTGCCCACCGATTTCTCCTTTTTCCAGAACAAGGATGTCACGGATCCCTTTTTGGGTCAGATAATAGGCGATTGCAGCACCGATAATACCGCTGCCGATAACGACAACCTGTGCTTTTGAGGGCAATTCAGACATTATTTTAGAATAAATCCGTCTTTGTTTTTTTAAGCTGAAAAATTTTCATTAAATATCCAGGCTAATCTACGGCCGGGAGACATGGGGATTGCCTCGGATGTAAAAGCGAAGCGGCTTCTTCGCCCATTGCCCCGCGTAATCCACTCCGACCCTAAGACGCCGCATAACGGTGAAGGGTTCTCTGTCCGCTTCTGCGATGAAAAGCGCCTTGCCGCATAAATCGCAGCCGTTTAGCTTCCGATCGATCCCCATGGCGCGACAGAGAAGCCCCGGCCCGCAAGTACGGTTGTCTATGCCATAAACCGGCTCAAGTGCCCGGATCAGTACCGCGGCACCATGCCCTTCCGGTTCGGTCACCACGTTAAGGCAATGATGGATTCCGTAGATCATATACACATAGGCATAGCCGGGCGGGCCAAACATCACACGGGTTCGCGGGGTCGCACCCCGGGCGGAATGGGAGGCCGGGTCATGGGGGCCAAGATACCCTTCCACCTCGACAATCCGGCCGATCCTTACATGATCCGCAGACCGGTGTACGAGATGTTTACCGAGCAGCTCCAATGCTACTACTTCGGTATTTCTGCTATAAAAATCACGGGAAAGGGTGTTTCCCGCCGGAATCAAATTAAAAGGCTTCATTTCCTTTCCATTGACGCTGAAACCCGGGTACCACTCAGACCAATAATCAATAGGTTTTTGAGATTAGAAGAATGGTCATGTCGGATGAAATCTTTTAGCTGTCAACTCTTAATTTGCAAATTAGGCTTTGAACCGATCTTTGACGAATATAGCATTTATGGCAATTGGGGTGACAGGTCCATATACACCAACTTGGCAAATTGGTCCGGTGGAAGGAATCCTTTTCCCCATTTTTCGTCAAATGCCTGAGTCGGTTTTGCGGCAATCACTTCTTCCATTGTATTGCCTTCCTGCATGAGCCGGCGGACATTATCTCGAATTGCGGTTAACATGGAAACGTATTGTTGAAGTTTGGCCTTATTCGATAATGGGCCGTGTCCCGGTACGACTTTGGTCTTCCCGTCAATCATCGGAAGGATTTGATGAATGACCTGGATCATACCGTTGATTGATCCGCCGGAATAGACTCCGATATAAGGATAGAGCCCTTCAAAATAGAGATCGCCCATATGGATTACATTCGCATTTTGAAAATAAATTACGGCATCACTATCAGTATGTCCGGGTCCCACATGAAATACCTTAACATCTTCGCCATTCAGATGAAAGGTTATTTCTTTTGCAAACGTAAGCAACGGCCTTGCTGTTTCCGGTGAAGGGGGGACCTTTGTATTTAACATTTTCATATCATGCGCTATGCTCATATGCTTTCGCACATTCTCATGGGCAATAATGGTAGCACCGGTTTTAGCGACTTTTTCATTCCCGCCTACATGATCAAAATGCCAGTGGGTAATAATCGCAAAACGGACCGGTTTTTTGCTCAATTCTGCGATTTTGGCAAGAAGCGCATCAACAGAATTTTCGACTTTCGTGTCGATCATCAACACGCCGTCATCACCCGTCAAAACTACCGTATTGCCCTTGCCGCCGGAATCCCAAATCATGTATAGGTTTTCCGCAAGCTTCTCGGCACCGATTTGAACCTCAGTCTGTTCCTTGGCATATAAAAAAGATACAGATACCAAAACGATGACAAAGATTCCGATGATTGCGAAAATATTTCTATGCTTTCTTAACATTTTAAGCCCTCCACATTCATGATCGCCTCTTATTTTTATTTCTCTTAATCGATATTGATTGATAAAAAGCTATAATTACGATTTGCATATTGCCGATTAATTGTCAATAATTTAAGATAATTAATTGTTTAAAAGAGCCTGAACCATGAGTCTGATGAATAAGGATTTTTAAATCATTTAGGGAAAAACTATATTCGATTCCCACGGAAGGGGTGTATTCATATTGGATTGAAATAGAAAATAGTGAAAGCACTTGACAAATTAAATTTCCTTGGGTAATTGGAAATATCTTTTTGTTCGATAATAACATAAAATTCTAAGAGTTAAAAACACTCATGAAAATAAGACCTTGGTGCTGGTGGTGGCAAAAAACGTGAAGCTTGCTCACCATCTTTGAAATAAGGAACGGATTGATTTCAGGGCCGTGAGAAGCTTCTGTAATTGGCGTTGATGAGGCTCATGGCTCTTTTTATATAAGCCGGTGCTTCTTCAAAAGTGCTGGCTTTTTTGTTATTCATAGGCTGATCGTTTCAAATTTCTGAGACGCTCAACCTATGCTTTTAGGTTGGAGAAGGTTGTTGAGCAAACGAAAATTAATGCTGGGAAATGAGGCCATCGCGAACGGGTTGATGGAAAACGGTTGCGCTGTGGCAGCCTCATACCCGGGAACACCGGCTTCGGAGATCCTATCGTCATTTGCCGCCCTTGATAGAAAAAGACCCGATCAAAGACATATCCAGTGGGCGGTGAACGAAAAGGTCGCATTTGAAATCGCCTACACGGCAAGCATGACCGGACTGCGAGCGGCCGTGAGCATGAAACAGGTGGGATTGAATGTGGCTTCGGATCCACTGATGAGTGCCGCATACTTGGGGGTGAGAGGAGGGTTTGTCGTAATCAGCGCCGACGATCCCGGACCCCATTCTTCCCAGACCGAACAGGACAGCCGGCTAATGGCCATGATGGCAAAGATTCCGGTTCTCGATCCGGATTCTCCCCGTCAAGCCAAAGAGATGGTGAAAACGGCTTTTGAACTCTCAGAAACCTTTGAAATCCCGGTCATGCTGCGCCCCACCACCCGGGTATGTCATGCGAGACAGGATATTGAACAGGGAAATGTTTTGCAGAACAAACGGGACGTCGACTTTCAGAAGGATCCGGCGCGATGGGCGGCAACGCCCAAGTTCCGGCTGCAGCTGCATCGGGAATTGGAGAAAAAACTCGACGCTGTTTCCAGATATCAAAAAACTGCACCAATCCGGCTCTATAACAGGGCGAAGTCTTCAAAAGCATTGGTCGTTTCCGGCGTTGCGGCAGCCCACTCAAAAGAGATCTTGAAAGATTTAAATTTGAGGGACGTCATTCCCATGTACCAGGTGCTGCAACCCTTCCCTTTACATCAGGATTTTATATCTCACATGATCGATACCTATTCAAACATCCTGGTTATTGAAGAAACGACCGGCATTGTCGAGATGCAGTTTGCGGATCGCCATCGCGTCAAAGGAAAGCTCACCGGTTCGGTGCCTGCGGTTGGAGAACTTCTCCCTGAAACCATACAAAAAATCATCGGTAAGTTTGCCGAAATTGACATAATGGATATCGATTTGCCGTCCGAACCCGGTGTGCGACCGACCCTTTGTGCAGGCTGCCCCCATCGAGCCGCCTTTTTCGCGATTAAAAAGGCAGCCCCAAAGGGGATATATCCCAGTGATATCGGATGTTATACCCTCGGTTTAAATCTGGCGGCAGTGGATACGGTGCTCTGCATGGGGGCAGCCGTCAGCCAGGCTGCGGGATTTTATCATGCCTACAAACACGAAACCAAACCACCGGATATTGTGGCCACCATCGGAGACTCAACGTTTTTTCATGCCGGTGTTCCGGCTCTCATCGATGCGGTGGTTCAGAGAGTCGGGTTTGTGCTTGTGATTCTGGATAACCGGACCACCGCCATGACCGGAAATCAGCCCACACCGGCCGTGGGTACGGGCGCCCGCGGAGAAACCTTGAACCCGGTTGATATCGAGGGGCTGGTTAAAGGATGCGGGATTCAGTTTTGCCGTGTGGGAGATCCTTACCGGCTGAATGAATTTATCGCATTGTTGAAGGAGGCAGTTAAATATGGCCGGAAAAACGGACCGGCGGTTGTGATTTCAAGGCGATCCTGCCTGATTGACCGGATGAAAGAAGAAACGCCGGGATGGCAGCCGGTGAAGGTAGAAATCACAGATACCTGTGACGGGTGTGGATTTTGCGTCAATCATTTCGAATGTCCGGCCCTGGTTCTAAACCAAAACCAGGAGAAGGTCCGTATCGACACTCTACTATGCAATGGATGCGGCGTATGTATCAGTGTCTGTCCCAAGAAATCCATAAAGGGAATAAAGAATCCTGTCTAAAAAAGCCGGGATATGGAAAGTGACTAAAGTGATCTAAAGTTAACGAGGAGTATGGATGAACAATTCCATGAGCCAGCAGATTGTTATCAGCGGCGTGGGCGGCCAGGGTGTACTTTTTGTTACGCGTATTCTGGCGGAAGCAGCGATCCTGAAGGGTCTTCGCGTCTTTACCTCGGAAACCCATGGCATGGCCCAGCGGGGAGGGACGGTCTTGTCACACCTTAAAGTAGGATCTTTTTCAAGCCCCCTGATACGGGCCGGTAATGCCAACGGACTGCTTGCGTTAAAGGCGAACAGTTTGGCCCAGCACGGATACTATTTGAAACCCGGCGCATGGGCTGTGGTCAATAGCAGTCAGGAAATAAAGCCCGGATCCGAACTATTGGTATATACCGTTGGTGCCGAGAATCTGGCACAGCAGATCCGTAACCCCAAGTCGCTCAACCTGATTATTCTCGGTTTTACCCTTGCAGCGATACCAGATACCATAAAAAACCGTCTTTTTTGTCATTTGGAAGATATCAAAACAGTTTTACAACACCGTCTGGGAAAAAAGAAAAAATTGCTGGACGATGCCGTGAATGCAGTTGAAGCGGGGTATAATGCATTTGTAGCGATTTAATTTTCAGCAAAACCAATATTTTTAAGATTGATCCCTTGAAACAAATCGGCTTCAAAGGAGCTTCAGGTGTGATTAAATTTTTCCACGAGTTCTTTCGGCAAAAATTTAATCACACCTGAAGCGATAATATCTTCAAATAAACTTATTTCGGATTGAGAATTCCAAGTCTTTTAGGCCGTATCCGGGAACGAAACTGATGTTAGGAGTTTATCATGCCGTTTATCCCTTATGATCTGGATGAGGAAAAGTTAAAAGAGATTCAACTCAAAGGCCTTCAGTGGACGATCCAGCATGTCTATGATCATTCATTATTTTATCGAAATAAATTCGACGACGCCGGCATCAGAACTGAAGACATTCGCTCTTTGGATGATATCGAACATTTGCCGTTTATCGATAAAGATGATTTGGAGCAGGAGTATCCATTCCCATTGCGGTCGGTGCCCTATAAGGATATCGTTCGAATTCATGCGTCTTCAGGGACGACGGGAAAGCGAAAGGTGCTCTGCTACACGCAAAAGGATATTGACGTTTGGGCGGACCTTTTTGCCCGATGTTATCAAATGGCCGGACTGACGCGTCATGATCGTGTTCAGATCGCCGTGGGGTATGGTCTATGGACGGCAGGCGTCGGATTCCAGGCCGGTTGTGAAAGATTCGGAGCCATGGCGGTTCCCCTCGGCCCCGCCAATGCCGAGATGCATTGTGAAATGATGGTGGACATGGAGACCACTGTTTTTTGTTCCACGGCCTCCATGGCCCTGCTGATGGCCGAAGAAATTCATAAACGGGACCTTTTGTCCAAGATAAAGGTTAAAAAGATTATTCTGGGGGCGGAACGCCACAGCAATGCCATGAGAGATCGAATAAAAGAATTGATGGGTGTTGAGCATATTTTTGACATTTACGGATTAACCGAACTTTACGGTCCGGGAACCGGTCTGGATTGCAGTCTTCATAACGGCATCCATTACTGGGCCGATCATTTTATTTTTGAAGTGCTTGATCCAGCGACGTTGGCGCCGGTTCCTCCGGGTGAACCCGGCGAACTCGTGGTGACGACGTTGTGCAAAGAAGGCAGCCCCCTTGTCCGCTATCGAACCCATGATGTGACACGGCTCGTGGATAAAATATGTCCTTGTGGTGCGCCGTTTCCCATGCATGACCGAATTCTCGGTCGTACCGACGATATGTTTATTTACCGGGCCGTGAATATCTACCCGAGCCAGATCGATCATGTGTTAAGCCGTATCAACGGCATCAGCAGTGAATTCCAGATTCATCTCAAGCAGCGTGAGAGCGGCCGAGACATGATGCTTATCAAAGTGGAACGACAGGCAGGCGCAAGCAGCACAGACGATGAGCATCTGGCAGAACAGGTAATGACGGAAATCCGGCGCAAAATTCTGGTCAGGTGCCAGGTGGAAATTGTAGATTATGGATCCCTGCCGCGCACCGAAAGAAAAAGCAGGCGGGTTTTTGACCATAGAAACAATGGGTAAAGTTTGCAGATATTGCCACGTTGGTGATTATAAATTTCTGCAATTCATAAAACATCCGATAAAAGAGCAACGTTTATAGTGGGCAGTTCTCTGTACATTTTAGAAGTGACCGGTGTCTCAAAAAATTTTGGAGGGCTGCGGGCGATCAACCAATTGTCTTTTAAAGTGAAGCAAGGTTCGATCTTTTCCATTATCGGGCCCAACGGAGCGGGAAAAACAACTGCAATTAATATGATTACCGGCATATATCCGCCGACATCCGGTGACATCTTTTTTGAAGGCCGGAATCTTGTCAAAAAACGCCCCTATCAGTTGGCGGCAATGGGAATCGCCAGAACGTTCCAGAATATCCAGGTCTTTGGTCATATGACGGTTCGAGAAAATATCATGGTGGGGCTTCATACCAAAAGTCGCTCCGGGTTTTTGAAATGTCTTTTCCATACCCCAATGGTGGCAAGGGAAGAAGAGCGCATTCGCAATAAAACCGATGATACGTTAAAATTTATGGAACTTGAACCGAAAGCCGACGTACGGGTCGACGAACTCCCCTACGGGGATCAAAAACGGGTGGAAATTGCGCGATCGTTGGTCATGGAACCCAGACTTCTGCTTCTGGATGAACCCGTTGCAGGTCTGAATTTGCAGGAGACCGATGAAATGGCCCGGATGATTATCAAGATCAGGGAAAAGGGGATTACCGTCATTCTGGTTGAGCATGATATGAATTTAATTATGAGTATTTCCGATATGATTACCGTTTTGAATTATGGAGAAAAAATTGCCGAAGGGAATTCCGAATCGGTTCGGAACCATCCGAAAGTCATTGAGGCCTACCTGGGAAAGGAATTATAACCGGCTGTGCTGAGTATCGACGGGATAAGTGCCCACTATGGCGGTGTTCGTGCACTTGACAATGTCTCCTTCAAAGTGGATGAGGGAGAGATTCTGGCGCTCATCGGCGGAAACGGCGCGGGAAAGACGACACTTTTAAACCTGATTTCCGGCATTCTGAAACCGTCTCGGGGAAGCATCATTTTTCAGGGAAAAGACATATTATCTTGGTCTCCGGAAAAGATCGTCGAGCATGGCATTATTCAAGTGCCGGAAGGCCGTCTTGTTTTCGGGCCGTTAACGGTGCGGGAAAATCTTGAACTGGGGGCCTATAGAAGACGGGGCAAGAAGAACAAGAAGTCCATCATCGATGATTTCAGGTATATTCTCGAACTCTTTCCCGCGCTTGAGAAAAGGCTTAGACAGCGGGCGGAAACGCTCAGCGGGGGAGAGCAGCAAATGCTCGCCATCGGCAGAGCCCTGATGGGACGGCCCGTGATTTTACTTTTGGATGAACCTTCTCTGGGACTGGCGCCCCTTGTGGTGAAGGAAATCATTTCCATCATTGAGAAGCTCAGAAAAGAAGGGACGACTATTTTATTGGTCGAACAAAATGCCAGGGCGGCCCTTAAAATTTCTGATCGGGCGTACGTGCTGGAAAACGGAAAGATACGGGTTCATGGAAAAGCATCCGATCTGTTGGAGAACCAAGCCGTTCAAAAGGCTTACTTGGGATAGAATATAAATGGGGTCTTAAAAGAGAAAGGGGGTGAAAAATTTTAATTCGTTATAATCGAACATCAGGATATGCAAATGAATGAGGAGGTGAAAATGAAAAAAAGATCTCTGATCATCGTTGCTGTGGCGCTGACCATCAGTTTCATGCTGGGATCATCACTTGGTTATAGTGCAGAGCCCATTAAAATTGCTGGAATATTTGCTTTAACCGGCCGTGCCGCACACATTGGAACGTCACAGAGAGACGCTGTTATGATTGCCGTCGATGAAGTGAATCAACAAGGAGGCATCAACGGGCGCATGCTGGAAATGGTGATGGAAGATACGGAAAGTAACCCCACCAAGGCAGTTATGGCACTGAAGAAAGTTTTGGAATCCGAAGACGTGGTGGCCATTATCGGGCCGACCCTTACCGGAACTGCCATGGCCATGAGAGGATTTATCGAAAAAGAAAAGATTCCCGCCTTCATGCATTCAGGGGGGGATGTGATCCTCTTGGCACCGCTGGATAAAAAAGATCCGAAATCACTGCCCAAATGGACATTTAAATCTCCATATAAGGCAGCGGATGCCATGGGTAAAATCTGCCAGTACATGAGCCGGCGCGGCATTAAAAAAATCGGGTTTATCTATTCAAACGAAGGATTCGGCAAAGACGGACTCAGAAACGTCAAGGTCCAGGCGCCGAAGTATGGGGTTGCAGTTGTGGCACAAGAGGCCTTTCAGCCCAAGGATGTTGATATGACGGCCCAATTGACTCGCATCACCGCAAAGGGTGTTGACGGGATCATCGCATGGACTGTGGGGCCTGCCATGGGAATCATTGCTAAAAATGTCAAACAGCTGGGCATCAAAGCCCCGCTTTTTGAATGTCACGGGTCCGGAGATCCCATTTTCTGGAAAGTTGCCGGAGAGGCCGGGGAGGGTGTCATGATGCCTTCTACCAAAATTGTAGTGGGAGATCAGCTTCCCGACAGCGACGTTCAGAAAAAGAAAATCATCGACTATGTGAAAGCCTATCGGGAAAAATTCAACCGTGAACCCGGGACCATGGTGGCTTATGGGGCTGATGCGGCCTTTATTGTTGTAGACGCTATTAAAAAAGCCGGACCCGACAGGGCAAAAATTCGGGATGCCATTGAAAATACAAAAGGTTATGTGGGACTCAGCGGTATATATAATATGAGCCAAAAGGATCATAACGGTCTTTCGATGAAAGACATTGTTATGATAAAAGCAACCAAAGGGGGATGGCAGCTCCTAAAATA
>JARRRC010000013.1:0-13300 GCA_037381105.1 Desulfobacterales bacterium | reverse complement strand
AAAAAACTGCGAAATATTATTTATCGGCTGCATAAAACGGGAAAAATTGTTCGAAAGAGCCGTGGGATTTATATTGCTTCCTGAGTCAACCCTAACGTTAGGTTCAAATTTGAAAATTTTAAGGAATCTTCCATGAAGCCGTCTCCAGATAAAAATAATGCGGATATTCAAAAAACTGCCGGGATTTTCGGCTATTCTATTTTAAAAAGTAGTCCTTTAGAAGAAATTAATTCTTTTCTTTATCTCCTTGAGCATACGGATACCGGCGCACGACACGCTCACATCAGCAACAACGACAAAGAAAATACGTTTGCCGTGGCCTTTAAAACAGTTCCATCGGATTCGACAGGTGTGGCACATATTTTGGAACATACGGCATTATGCGGCTCGCATAAGTTTCCGGTACACGACCCCTTCTTTTCCATGCTTAAAAGAAGTTTAAACACTTTTATGAACGCCTTTACAGCATCGGACTGGACCATGTATCCGTTTTCAACGCAGAACAAAAAAGACTTTTATAATCTTATGGATGTTTATCTGGATTCTGCTTTTTATCCGAATATTGAAGAACTCAGCTTTAAACAGGAAGGCCACCGCATGGAAATAGAGGGCGACCCTGATAATGGCGATTCGCTGAGGCTCGTCTATAAGGGCGTTGTGTACAATGAGATGAAAGGGGCCATGTCGTCGCCAAACCAGGTGATGGCCCGCTCTATTTTAAACGCGCTTTACCCCGAAACGACGTACAGCTATAATTCCGGCGGCGATCCGACAGTTATCCCACAATTGACATATGACCAGCTTAAATCTTTTCACCGGCGTCACTATCACCCCAGCAATGCTTTTTTCTATACTTACGGAAATTTAACCTTAAAAGACCATCTGAACTTCATCAACCAAAAAATCTTAAGGCATTTCAGCCGTATAAATCCAGGGACCGATGTTGCTCAACAGCCGCGCTGGCATCAACCGAGAATAAAACAATATACCTATCCTTTGGATAAAAATGAAGACCCATCGAAGAAATGCCAGGTTTGTGTGGCATGGCTCACCGCTGACATCAAAGACGCTTTTGAAATTTTGGTCCTTACGCTCTTAGAGAAGATTCTGCTTGGAAACCCTGCATCCCCGCTGAGAAAAGCCTTGATCGATTCAAACCTCGGATCATCCCTTAGCGACGGAACCGGATTCGACGGCGATAACAGAGATACCATGTTTGTCTGCGGGCTAAAGGATGTCGCCGCTTCTGATGCCTCAAAAATCGAGACCATCATTTTTGATGTTTTGAAAGATCTTTCGAAAAACGGAATCGACAAACAAATCATTGAATCCGCCGTTCATCAAATAGAATTTCATCGCAAAGAAATAACAAATACCCCTTACCCTTACGGGATTAAGCTGTTTTTGACTTTTGCCGGAAGCTGGTTCCACGGCGGTGATCCGGAAAAAATATTAAAGTTCGATGAGGATCTAAAAAAATTAAGGGCAGAAATTGATAAAGGTCCTTTTCTTGAAATTCGAATTCAAAACTATTTTCTGGATAATCCCCACCGGGTGCTTCTGACGCTGGCTCCGGATCAAACCAAGGAACAAAAAGAACGCGAGCGTGTCGAAAAAGAACTCCAAAGGATACTTTCCGCCACAAAACCTTCTGAACTCAAAAAGATAAAAAAAGACGCCCATGCATTACAACAGCTTCAGGAACAAATCGAAGATGTATCCTGCCTTCCCACTTTAGAGATTGAAGATATTCCGCCTTCGGTTCATCGGGTGAAAGCCGATGCTTCGTATTCTTCAGCTTCGATCTCCTGTTATCCGCAACCGACTTCCGGAATTTTTTATTTTTTGGGAGTCGCCGGAAGCGGATTGCTTTCGAAAAAACAGATTCCCCTGCTTCCTCTTTTCTGCCATGCGTTCACCAAAATCGGGACCCGTATTCATAACTATGTTGAAATGGCACGTCTTATAGACGCTTATACCGGCGGCATGAACCTCTCATGTCAAGCCCGTACCGGATTTGAAGGTGCGCCCGAATGTCTGCCCTTTATCGCCTTCAATGCAAAATGCCTGGTGCGAAATCAGGATAATATGTTTGAAATCATTGAGGAGCTATTAAATAATTTTGATTTTTCAGATTTGACTCGATTAAATAGCCTGCTGCTGGAATATCAAGCAGGCCTGGAATCGATGGTTATCCAAAACGGTCATCGTTTGGCCATGTCTTTGGCGTCGAGAAATTTCTCACTCAGCAACGCACTCAATGAAACCTGGAGCGGTATTCACCAGCTCCAAACCATAAAAACAATCACTCAAGGGCTTTCCGACGACAAACTTAAGTCCATTTCTCAAGAACTTGAAAAAATCGGCAAGATCCTTTTTTCCCAGCAGAATCTGAAAATCGCCTTGATCGGTGAAGACCCTGTTCTCTCTGCCGCATCTTCGGCAACGACGGCCATACAAAACGGCCTTAAACCCAGATCCGCATCTTTAACCCGATCAAATGGATTTGGTCCGCCTAACATGGATGTTGTTCATGAAATTCCCAGAGAAGGATGGAGTACATCCTCGTCGGTTTCATTTGTCGCCGGTGCCTTCGAGACAGTTCGTATGGCACATGAAGATGCACCGGTATTATCCGTTATCAGCAAGATATTGAGATCCATGTACTTACATCGAGAAATTCGAGAAAAAGGAGGGGCCTACGGCGGTTTTGCTATTTATAGTCCTGAAGACGGCATTTTTTATTTCGGTTCCTACAGGGACCCGCATATCGTCTCAACCCTCAAAGCATACGACGGTGCCCGAAATTTCATACGATCCGGGAACTTCAACGATGAAGATATCAAAGAAGCCGTCCTTCAGGTCTGCTCTGAAATTGATAAACCCGATCCGCCGGGGCCTGCAGCCAAAAAAGCTTTTTATAGGCAGATTGTTGCCCTTTCGGATGATATGCGCGAACACTTCAAGAAACAGCTTCTTGCAATGTCCCGCAGAAAGGTTGTCAATGTTGCCGAAAAATATTTTGCCGACGCTCCTGACCGACAGGCGGTGGCGGTAATATCCAATGAAGAGAAGCTGAACGCCGCCAACAAAGCACTGGCTCAAAACCCACTTAAACTGTTCAGAATCTAAAGCTAAATTGTACGGATGCTATGACTTGACAGGAAGGATAGAAAATCGGTGACGGAAGACCTTTGAAAAATGCTCATTTTTGTTAGAGTTCGAAGTTCCTTTCGCTATTACTGATAACCCATTACCCATGACCTGATTTTTCATTGAGTTGCATTTATCATTTCGATGAGCATCGCCTTAACCCTGGGTTCACTGTAAAGATCGGTGTCTATTAGCCCGGCGACTTTGGCACGAAAAGCGTCAATATCCGGGTGCACTTCGATCTGCATCCCTTTTTCCTTAAAAAACGATAGTCTTGCGTCATTTTTGGATCGGTTGTCATGCCGCTGAAACACGGCCGCTTCATAGATGGTTTTTTGAATCAAATCCTTTGTCTTGGCATCCAACGTTTTCCACCATTTGAGAGATGCCACGTCAATATGAGGAGAGTAGATATGCCGTGTCAGAGTCAAATATTTCTGAATTTCGTAAAATTTATAGGCTCCTATTACCCAGAGAGGACTTTCTTGGCCGTCGATCACTCCCTGTTCCAGTTCGCTGAAGATGGGCCAAGGCATCGTTACGGGGTTTGCGCCCCAAGCACGCCATATGGTCTTGTGAAGCGCAGAGGCCTCGACACGAATCTTGAGTCCTCTGAGGTCATCCGGAGTTTTAATGGAACGTTTGTTATTGGTAAGATCCACGAATCCGTTTTCCGAAAAGGAGAGCCCTTTAAATTCAGCCCTCTCTAAACTCTTTAATATTTTAGATCCAAGCGGACCGTCCAGAATCCTGTCGACCTGTTCATTGTCTTTGAACAAAAAAGGATAATTGAGCACCCTGACAATCGGGTCGAAGGCATCGAAAGCGCCGGCGGTGATGATTCCCATTTGCACCGTGTTCGTCTGCAGCTGCTGCAGGATTTCGGTTTCATTGCCGATGGATTTGGAGTGAAAAACCTGAACACTGATATCACCTTCCGACCCTTGTTCGATGAGTTCTTTAAATTTCTCCGCCACGATGTTTGGGGCAGCCCCGGGCTTTGTCGCAACACCAAGCTTAATCCGGGTCAATGCGGCGCCGGATCCGGTATACCCTAACAGAATCCCTGCGAAAATTATCCACAGAAGCTTTTTTGTCATATGCTCCTCCTTATTTGGAACCTCAGAAAAGCCAATCTTAAAGAAGCTAAACAATTGGTTGATAAACGTGCCGAACTTGAGCACATCTATCTAGTGTCCATCCATAAATGGTCTTTTTGCCTAATCTCAGCGTTATGCTCAAAAAATAATCCTCGGAATATCAATCATATGCCTGTGGTTATTTTTTCCGCATGCCTCGACTTTAGACAAATATCCTCATTTATGGATGGACACTATCTAACTCTCAAGTGGTGATTCTTTTCAATTCCCGGATGGATGATTCGGAAACCGCATTGGTTGCCGCTGCAATATCAATGGTATAAACAGCAAGCAGTTTATAAAGCGCAAGCAAATCCGGCCTTTTGGACCCGATCTCATCGATATGCTTTTTTACGGTTTTGACATCCCCTCTGGCAATGGGACCGGTCAGGGCCTTGTAAACACCCGCCTTTTCTATATTTGACAACGTTCCTTCAATCAAAGGTTTTAACAGGTTAAACCCGTCTTGCCGGTTGATTCCGGCTTCTTCGATAAGTTGAACGGCAAGGTCTAAAAGTGTGACCAGATAGTTTGATGCCACCACTGCCGACGCATGGTAAAGTGTTTTGGCTTCCGTGAGAAGGGTTACGGTCTTCCCGCCAAGGTCGGCGGCAATCGTCTTTACGATTTTAACCGCCGGTGCTTCGCCCTCTGTAGAAACCATGATCCCTTGAAAGGGATTGGTCCTGTAATCGGCCGAAGCGAAACTCTGTAACGGATGCATGGAACCGATCCATGCGCCGCAAGTTTTCGCACTCGACAACACAGACGACGCCAATGCTCCGCTGCAGTGAAGCACAATCGCATGATCTGCAAAACCTGAGTTTTGAGAAATGATCCTGCATGTGTCTTCGATGGCGCTGTCGGGCGTTGTAATAAAAATAATATCTGCATGGCGGGTAACATCCCACGGGATATCGCTGAAATCGTCGGAAAGGACAAGATCCGCAACATGTTTGGCCGATGAAAGGCTTTTACTGGCAAATCCGGCCGGGGCGTATCCGGCCCGGGTTAAAAATATCCCTAAAGCCGTTCCGACTTTCCCGCATCCGACTATGGCAAATGAATGTTTCATTTTATTTTCCTTAGCATCAAACTTAAATTGTGGTATTTTCAGTGACTACAATGGTTAAACAACGCTTGTCAAGGCAAAGCGGTCCTTATTTCAGGGCAAAGGCATTTGAATCCCAATATACGGGATAATGCTTAGCGACATTGGCTATATTTTCCTTGACCTATGTTTTTGGAAATGTTGGGGTTTAATATTTTCTTGACACGAAACCCCTTTGGCCATAGGTTGGCATCCAAAAAAATGTCTTATTTTAAGAAGGCTTTCGTATCGTTATACGTCTAAATTAAAGAGGTTGTTCTAAAACAATACCCGACATTGGAAAACACCACAAAAGATAAAAAATTCTTCTTTCAGGATATGATGGAAATTATTCTTAAGGAGACCCGTTCCCTGCTGAAACATATCAGCGAGAACGCCGCCGAGGATTTTATCCAAAAGATACACCAGGCGGAATCCATCTTTTTTTGCGCACAGGGAAGATCCGGTTTTATCCTTCGTTGTTTTTGTATGCGTTTGATGCATCTGGGATACCGTGTCTACTTTTGCGGCGAAACCGTTACGCCCGCCATTACGGATAAAGATCTGCTGATCGTTTTAAGCGGATCCGGAGAAACCCCATCGACCCTTGAAGCGGTAAAAAGCGCCAAACAGCTCTCGGCCGAAACATACGGCATCCTGGGAGATATCGATTCCGGAATTGGTTCCATGGTGAATGGCAGCCTTCATATTCCGGGGACCACCAAGCTCTGCCGTACGGATGAGCCCGAATCGTCACAAATGTCCGGATCCCTTTTTGAACAAGCCGCCTTTGTTTTTTTAGAAGCGGTGGTGTTAAAAATATATCAGACCCGAAAAAAGATTATCGGAAGCGTTTCATCCAGACATGCGGTGATCGAATAGAGACCTTTGAAAAATGTTCATTTTTGTCCAAGTTCAAGGAAGGTGAAAATTTTAACCACATGAATACATTGAGTATTTTGAGGATTAAAATTTGAGCCTGACGAAGAAATTGGGCAAAAAGGGGCGTTTTGCATAGGTCTCTGAATAAAGGAGGAAATATGAAACCAGTCCTGCAATTGGCATTGGATTTTGTAGACTTGAAACGGGCCCTGAAAAGCGCCCAGGCCGGGATTTCCGGAGGAGTCGACTGGCTTGAAGCCGGCACGCCGCTGATCAAAAGCGAAGGGCTTCATGCCGTCAGAGAACTCAGAAGACTTTTCCCGAATGCGACCATTGTTGCGGATATGAAGATCATGGATGCGGGCAGAACCGAGGTTGAAACCGCAGCCAAGGCCGGCGCCAATATCGTGGATGTGCTCGGCGCATCCAGTAATGCAACCATCCGCGAATGCATTCAGGCCGGCAAGAACTATGGTGCGAAAATTGTGGTGGACATGATTGCGGTGGATGATGTTCTGTCCAGAGCAAAACAGGTCGAAGACTTCGGCGCCGACTATGTGTCCGTCCACTGCGCCATTGACGAACAGATGGAAGGAAAAGATCCTTTCGACGTTTTACGCCGGGTCAGCAAAGCGTTGTCCATCCCGGTGGCAGTCGCCGGAGGGATAAATTCCGAAACTGCCGCAAAGGCTGTGGAAGCGGGTGCATCCATCGTTATCGTAGGGGGCGCCATCACCAAAGCGATGGATCCTGAACAGGCAGCACGAGAGATTCGCCAAGGGCTCGACACCGGAAAAAGCATCAGCACCACCCTATTTAAACGAAAGGGCGAGTCTGAGATTCGTGAAATCCTTGAAATGGTGTCGGCGGCGAATCTTTCGGACGCCTTGCATCGGGGCGGCGTTCTTCAGGGAATTCGACCCCTTTATCCGGGCATTCGAATGGTGGGTCGAGCCGTTACGGTCAGAACGTATCCCGGAGACTGGGCCAAACCGGTTCAGGCGATTGATGTGGCGGAACCGGGTGACATCATTGTTATCGACGTCGGCGGGAGCGGACCCGCCATCTGGGGTGAACTGGCAACGCATTCGGCAGTTCAACGGAAGCTGGGCGGTGTGGTCATCGACGGGGCCTTAAGAGACAGCCCGGAAATTATAGCAATGAAATTCCCGGCATTCAGCCGACTGGTGATGCCCAACGCCGGCGAACCCAAAGGTTTCGGAGAAATCGGTGTTCCCGTAAATGTCGGCAATGTTCGTGTTGAACCCGGAGACTGGCTCCTTGGGGACGACGATGGGGTGGTCGTGCTGCCAAAAAACATCGCCGTGGAGTATGCCAATCGAAGCATGGATGTGCTTGAAAAGGAAAATCGCATTCGAGAAGAGATCAAAGAAGGCAGCACTCTGAGCCAGGTGACGGAACTTCTGCGGTGGGAGAAAAAGTAAGGATGATACAACTCATCAGAGGATTTAAAGATATTCTCCCGGGTGAATCGGAACGCTGGCAGCAGGTCGAACAGACCGCCAAGTCTCTTTTAGAAGATTTCGGATTCAAGGAGATCCGTATTCCCATCATGGAGCATACCGAACTCTTCGCCAGAAGTATCGGTGAGGATACCGATATTGTAGAAAAAGAGATGTACACCTTCCCTGACAGAAAGGGGGACATGATCACGCTTCGGCCCGAAGCCACCGCCTCTGCCTGTCGATCTTATATCCAACACAAACTCTATGCAACGGATCCGGTCCGAAAATTCTATACCATCGGCCCGATGTTTCGTCGAGAAAGACCCCAAAAAGGAAGATACCGGCAGTTCTATCAGATCGATGCTGAAATTTTCGGTGTGGATTCGCCCCTTGCGGATGTGGAACTGATATTTATTCTGGATACGCTCTTTTCAAAACTATCGGTCCCCGATGTCATGGCCCATATTAATTCATTAGGATGCCCTGATTGTCGCCCGAATTTTAAAGCGGCGCTTTCGGATTTCTTAATGTCATCGGTTAAAGATCTTTGTTCGGACTGCACCCGGCGAAAAGACCGGAACCCGTTGCGCGTGCTCGATTGCAAGGTACCTTCCTGCCGGGCGGCCTTAAAGGGTGCACCGTCTATCCTGGACAACTTGTGCCCGACCTGCACGGAGCATTTCGAAATCGTCAAGACGGCTTTGACAACACTCAATGTTCCATTTATGGTCGATAAAGGTCTGGTTCGGGGTCTGGATTATTACACGCGGACAACTTTTGAGATTCAAACCCATGCATTGGGGGCACAGAATGCCGTTGCCGGCGGCGGCCGGTACGATGGCCTCATCAAGGCGCTGGGCGGACCGGATATTCCGGCAACAGGTTTCGCCATCGGCTTGGACAGATTGACGGAAATCGCCGGTTGGGATAATACGGATCTTTTCAAAACCCCTGAAGTTTTTATTGCCGCTCTGGGCGAGAAGAGCCGGTTGCTGGCATTTGAATGGAATTGTGCGTTATGTCTAAAAGGCGTCAAAGCCGAAATGGAATTCGGCAACAAGAGCCTGAAGAGCCAGATGAAACAGGCCGATCGAATGGGGGCAAAATATGTTTTAATCGTTGGAGACAACGAAATTAAAGAAGGCAAAGTGATATTGCGCGACATGAAAACAAAAGAGCAGATGTCGATTCCCATTGAAAATGTCGTGAACAATATCAAAAACTTAAGCTAAGTGTTTCAAGTTTTAATAAGAGATAAAATTACGTAATTTTAGACGTAAATTTCACACAAGTCGGAAAGGAGTCACTCATTGTCAGACAAACTTGGGAATATGAGAAGAACCCATACCTGCTGTGAACTCGGTGCGAACGATGTCGGCGCCGAAGTGGTATTGATGGGATGGATACAGCGGAGAAGGGATCACGGCGGGGTGATCTTTGTTGATCTTCGAGACAGAGAAGGCATTACACAGGTGGTTTTCAATCCGGAAGCCAACCCCAAAGTGCACGAAAAAGCCCATGTCCTTCGCAGTGAATACGTCATCGGCATCCGCGGCAAGGTCGAAAAGAGACTGGAAGGAATGACCAACCCCAAATTGAAAACCGGCGAAATTGAGGTCTTTGCCACGGAGCTAAAAATACTTAATGCCGCGGAAACACCCCCTTTTATAATCGAAGACAACGTGGATGTTTCGGAGAATATCCGGTTAAAGTATCGCCATATAGACCTCCGGCGAACAATTTTACAAAAGAACATTATCGACCGGCACAAAACCGCCGCCTCCGTAAGACAATATCTGAACAGCAAAGGATTTATCGACATTGAAACACCGGTGCTGACCCGCAGTACTCCGGAAGGCGCGAGAGACTACCTGGTACCCAGCCGGGTAAACCCGGGGCTGTTTTATGCATTGCCCCAGTCGCCGCAGATTTTCAAGCAGCTTTTAATGATTTCCGGGTTCGATCGTTACTATCAGATTGTAAAATGTTTTAGGGACGAAGATCTCAGAGCGGACCGTCAGCCGGAATTCACACAGATCGACATGGAAATGTCTTTTGTCGGAGAAGATAATGTGATGGATGTTTCCGAAGAATTGATGGTCCAACTCTTCGAAGACGTTCTTAATATTGATCTCGAGACCCCTTTCCCGAAACTCTCCTACGAAGATGCCGTAAGCCGTTACGGTCTGGACAAACCCGATATCCGATTCGGGCTGGAGCTTGTGGACATTTCAGATATCGTAGAAAAGGCAGGTTTCAAAGTCTTCGCCGATGCCGTTAAAAGAGGCGGCATGGTCAAGGCATTGAATGCCAAAGGCTGCATCCATTTTACACGGAAAGAAATCGATGATCTGGCAGATTTTGTCTCCGTATACCGGGCAAAGGGACTGGCATGGATCAAAGTCCATGAAGACTCGTGGCAATCTCCCATTGCGAAATTTTTCTCCGAGGAAGAAAAACTGGCACTGGCCCAGCGCGTCGATATGCAATCCGGAGATCTGGTGTTTTTTGTGGCCGATCAGCCCAAAGTCGCCAATGAAGCCCTGGGACATCTACGAAACTTTCTCGGCAAAAAACTCGGCCTGGTTCAAGAGAACACTTTCAGTTTTGTATGGGTCACGCAGTTTCCGCTGCTGGAATATGATGAAAACGAAAAACGGAATCAGGCCCTTCATCACCCTTTCACCGCTCCCCTTGAAGAAGATTACGATCTTTTGGAAAAAGATCCGCTTTCCGTCAGGTCACGGGCCTATGATCTGGTATTGAACGGATCTGAAATCGGCGGGGGCAGCATCCGTATTCATCAAAAACAAATACAGGAACGGGTGTTTGCGGCACTGGGGATGGATCGAAAAGCCTATGAGGAAAAATTCGGTTTTTTACTCTCGGCGCTCGATTCCGGCGCACCCCCTCACGGCGGTATTGCATTCGGCCTCGATCGGCTGGTGATGATCCTTTGCGGACAGGCTTCAATACGGGATGTGATCCCTTTTCCGAAAACCCAAAAAGCCGCATGCCTTTTGACCAATGCCCCTTCGGAAGCTGGCAAGCACCAGCTTGACGAGCTCTCACTGCGAATCAAGAAATTGTAAAACCCTGTCATACAGGCGGCTGATTAATACAAGAGGATGTATGATCAATCGATTTCTGACTGACCGACAACGACCACCCGCCGGTAAAGCCTTAAAATCTTTTCTGTCATCCTTTCTACAGAATAGTTTCCGGCAAATGCCCTGCTGTTCTCGGACAGTACCGACAGTCTTTTGCCGTCATCTAGAAGAGCAGCAATTGTTTCGGCCCAGCTATCGGTGCTTTCTGCCACCTTATATCCGTTGTAACCGTCTTTGACCACATCATAGGTCCCGCTGGCGCGAACCACCACCACGGGGCAGCCGCCGGCCATGGCTTCCAGCAAAACCATTCCCTGAGCCTCAGAGGTCGAGGCGAACACGAAAAGGTCGGCGGCAAGGTAACTTCGGGCAACCTCGTGCGGTGCAATATTCCCGGTGAAAACTACCCGCCTATCAAGGCCAAGATCTACAACCTTCTCCTCGAGTCGCTCTTTCTCCGGACCGTCGCCGACCAGCAAGCATTTAAAGGAGACACGGCTCTTGTTTTTCACCTTTGCCAGCCCGTCGATTAAAAAATCAAGATTTTTTTCTTTTGCCATTCGTGAAACGCTGATCAAAAGCCTCTCGCCCGGCACGACATAACGGCTTCTCAGATCTTGAATCTGTTTTAAAGACCAGCGTTTGTAGTCCTCAATGATGATACCGGTTGGAATTGTTTCAATCAGCGCACGCACACCGAGGTTTCGCAGGTATTCCTCTGTGGAGGGTGTTGGGGTGATAATGGCATCGCACTTGTTGGCAAATCTCTTGATCAGAAAATGGACCGCAATGTTTTTTAGAACCGTGCCCGGTAGAGGAATGTAGTGCGTGTAGCGTTCCATCCGGGTATGGTAGGTGAAAACCAGCGGAACGCCGCTTTTCTTGGCAAGCCGCATGCCTTTTGTGCCAAGCCAGTATGGATGATGCACATGTACCACGTCACAATCAAATGTTTTGAACACCGCCTCAATTTTTCGGGAAAAGACGTTGGGAACCGGAAACTCGGTCAGGCGGGTATGTAAGAGAGCAGGACATCGAATAACGCTGCCGTCTCCAGGATCTTCCCACGGTTGCGGATAGGTCGGCGCGAAGATCTTCACCGCCGTTCCCCGGCGAATGAGCCCCTGATATAGCCGGTCAATGGAAAGGGGCACTCCGCCGATAAACGGAAAATAATTGTTGGTGAACATGGCGACACGAAGCGGCGAATTGGACAGAGCGACTTCATCGCCACTGAAATCGCGGTACAAATGTTCCTGACGGATGATCAGAGAATATACCTTCAGCGCCACGAGGCTGATGATGCCAAAAACCAGCAGCAAGTTAAAAAGACTCATATAAAAGAAAGAATGTAGAAAAAGCTCCAGTGTCTCCAGCTTGTCGAAAAAGGAACCCCGGCGCTGGGGGACGACTATGTTTTCAAAAGTCACCTGATCAGGCTCCACCCGGACCTTTACAAACTGATAATGCTCTTTCTGATCGAGAAGCAATCCGCCGCCGCCGCCCGATATAATATACCGAACCCCTTCCACGACAGTTTCATGGTAAATGGGGTAGCTGTCCGAAAAAACTGCAGTTACGCGGTACTTGGAAAACAGGTGTTGAAGGTTTTGGGTGAGCCTTTTATCCAGGACATATTTGGTGCCATCCGTATCAAATTTCGCCAATTGAACAAAAGAACGGCTTAAAAAAACAAATTGGTATTCGTATCTCGCGGCTGTCATCAATTCTTGCTGCAACCACAGAAGTTGCCATTTCCACGACGTATATCCCGTAGAATCAAGGAAAATAAAATAGGCATTTTTAAGATGGAAGGAAAAGAAATAGGGACCGAAATGCTGGTAAAATTTCCCTGCTCCGAAATCTTCGACCTCGTTGTGCCCGGCAGTCAGCACATACGGGATGCCCAGTTTCTTGAGACCGCGATAGAGCAGTCGATATTTGCCCTCCGTACCATTGTAAACGGCGTTGCCCAAAGATACCATAAAATCAGCACCACTACCCCTCATCAACGGAGCGATGCGCCTATCGAAAAGCCGCATGGAATTTTTGATATTGCCGACAACCGCAAATTTGAATGTATCTTTGCCAAGAAGGCGGGTCGTTATCTGGTCAATATGGTCGGCGTTGAGGGACTGGTAATCTGTTTCATAAATAAGAAGATAGGTTTTGTAGCCGATCAGAAACGCCATCAACAGTAGGATTGAAGCCAAATATAGCTTCAATCTTTTTTTACGATTCATTGCCGGACCGTCTTTTTGTAATTATAAAATTCCCTGTAAATAACGATCATACCGATCACCACCCCGATATAGATGGTCAGAAATCGCCAGGACAAGGTCAAAAAGGTGATGTCTTGTTTTTGCACCAGTTGGATGAATAAAAGCCCATAGCCGCCTTCAGCGACCCCCGTCGCCCCCGGCGTCGGGGCAAAGTACATGAAAAAGGTCACCACCACCT
>JARRRC010000012.1:0-13538 GCA_037381105.1 Desulfobacterales bacterium | reverse complement strand
AGGATTGACGGCCGCGACGAAACCATATCCTGAGATCCTTTTTTTCCGGGAAATGTCTCTTTTTCGGCCATCTCTTCGGAAAAAGGACATTTCATATAATGGAATCGGGGTTCGGGATGGTGTTGCGCTTTCGAATTTATAGGGGTGTCCACAACGGTGTCGTTGATAAAATTATATTCTTGACTGCATTCTTGAACAACGGCCGGGGTAATTTTTTTCAAATCCTGAGAATATCCTGCCAAGAGTGAAAGATCGCAGATAATATTTACAAGGCGCGGATATCCGTTGGAAAAACGATATATCTCCCGAACCGCATTCTTGGTAAAAATTTCTTTTTCAGTGCCGGCAATTTTCAATCGGTGTTTGATGTAATCCGATGTTTCACTTTCTGATAGTGGTTTAATCTGATAGGCCAGGCTTATTCTTTGTCTGATCGCGCGACATTCCGGTAACGCCAGTGTTTGATGTATTTCATTTTGGCCCACAAGGAAGATATTGATGAGTTTTTCGTCAGGAAGTTCTATGTTCGATAAAAGTCGAATATGTTCAAGAAGGTCTTTAGATAAGCTATGCGCTTCATCAATGATCAGCAGAACGCATTTATTTTCTGAATATATCTTTTTCAAAAATTGGCTGAAGTAAACAATAAAATCGACTTTGCTCGTAAATCTTTGGGAAATATTGAATGATATGGCAATAAAATTTAAGAAATCGATCAAATTAAGTGCGGGGTCTTTGATGTTGGCAACCAGTATATTGTCATCGATATTTTCCAAAAGCGCATTTATCAATGTTGTTTTGCCCGTTCCCACGTCTCCGGAGACAAGGATGAATCCCTTCTGATCGATGACGCCGTATTTTAAGGTTGCCAAGGCTTCCTTGTGTTTTTCACCGAGCCAAAGGAACTTGGGATCCGCCGTTAGTTTGAATGGCTTTTCAGCAAGATTGAAGTGAGGACGATACATATTGTGTTATACCAATCATTCGGATGCTTTCATGGTGACTTTGGCCGCCGTTCGCTCGTGAGGAACCGGAGACGGCGCTCTTTTTAAATAGATGACATGACGCGAGTCCGATGCTTTTTCTGATGGTTGCCGCTCCGGCGGGAAGGAGAAATTTTTCATAATGGTTTTTAATTGGTTTCGAAGGACGGTGTACGAGTAGTGACGGGAGGCAACTTCATAGTTTGTATTTACCATGTTTTCTTTAAGTTCGGGAGATTCGATAATTTCTTTTGCCAGCCGAACAGTGTGTTTTGTAAGGAAACCATCCATGATAATCAATTCAAAACCTTTGGGTTCTATATCTCTGATAAAGGTGGCATATCGATTGACCAATATCGGTTTTTTAAAATAGACCGCTTCAATCAGTGCATTGCCGAATCCTTCACAGATGCTCGGGTAGGTGATAAAATCTGCACAGGGATATATGTCCCATAAGGTAAATTCCGTTTTACAATTTCCGTTTCCATTCCAAGGATCCGATATCTGTGTCGTCAGCATGCGAAGGTCTACCCCATGTTCCATGGCATACTCTTTTAGCCACTGCGCGTATTCAAAGCCCTCATCGCCGGCTTCGTGAGAGACAACCAGTTTATACCGGGGATCTTTCAGTTCCTTTACCAATTCGACGGCTTGTTCAATACCCTTTCGGCGAACGACGCGGGTGGGCTGTAATATGATTTTATCATCATGGGTCAATCCAAGGCTCTTTCGAAACGCCAGAACTTTGTTTTTATCCACGACGGGCGGGTGGTCGAAATCCAGAACGTTCGGGATAACCGTCGAAGGTATCCCCGTACGCAAAGCCATCTGTTCCAGAGCTTCCGAATTGATGACTACGTGTCGGATGCTTGGGAGATTGGGCGGAAATGCCGTTCTTAAATAATCATTTACCCCGTTGATTAAAAACCGTTCCCTTTCCCAGTAGAAATCATGATGATGGGCGATGGTGGGAATTCCCGTTTCCGCTATGATTTCGGACAAAGCGAGCCCCAAAGGGATGTTGAGCGGTATGGTGAGGGCGTTTTCGACAATTAGAATATCGATATGAAACTTGTGGAGAAAACTGTAGAGCTGAGTTTTCAAAAAAGATCTCAGGGCGTGTATTGATTCAGTAACGAAAAGCTTTCTCCTTTGTTTCCCAAAGACCTGTGAATTGATCCACAAATTTCGGGCATGCTGAAAATGAGCTTTCGGCTCAAGAAAGCACTTTTTCGGGTTCCGATCCAGTTCCCCGGCGAACCAGAAGCAGTGATGTCCATTTTGTTCAAGAACTTCCGACCACTTGCTGGCTTCCATTGACACGCCATCGATTCCGGCAAAGCGCGTTGACACAAATCCGATGTTTTTACCCTTCATTTATTACACCCGTAGAAATCTATTGTAAACACTGTGTAAAAAATATGAATATTCAAAATAGCTGCCATTGTATCGCCAGGTGCCGGCCATAACATAGGGTAAAATATAGCAAAAGCTATGCCAGAAAAGACAATGTCAAATATTATAATATATTATATACAGTTATGCTGTATTAAACCTAAAGCGATAGGATAAAATGAGTAAAAAACATCTAAGAATTGTGAAATGAATTACATAATTTGTCCTGCTAAGAGCGAAGAAGCATGGCTAGAATTTCAACCCGGCGGTTTTCTGCCGATGGTACACAATGTCGCACCATCTTCGGTGTTTTTATCGGTCAATAATTGTTGTTTTACATCCACGAATCCGGATTTTACAAATCCTTTTCTGTAGTCTGCTTGGGACCACAATTGCATAGGAGTGCCGACCCGTCGGGGCCACTCGTGACTGATCGTATTTTCAAGATAGAAGTTGACAAGAACCCATAGCTGTCCTCCGGACGCCGTGATCGAAAACGCTTTATCGAGTCCGGCCTGGATGTCGTGAAAATAATAAAAAACTTCCATTGAAAAGACGATATCGAAAAATCTTGGTTCTGAAGGCATCCACAGGAGAAAATCGGCCTGCTCAATGGTTACATGGTCAAGATGGGCCAGATTTTTCCGGCATCTCCGAGCCATTTCTCCACTCACATCGATTCCATGGCAATTTCCTTTGGAAAACTGATGTGTGGCAATGTATCCAATGGCATATCCGTTACCCACACCGATTTCAAGATAGTTGCCTGTACTCGGCGGCAATTGTGAAAAAGCCTGCTTTACCCTCGGCCAATGCCGTTTTGCCATATCCTCTCCACGCCCGATTTTACTCCATTCGTCGAAAACGTCTTTAGCCGGCTTCATTTCAATTCCTTGCTTTTTTACGAAATAATTGGATTCGGCGGATTTTTGGTCAGACGGTAAAACCTTGCAGCATCTGTGGAATAGATTAAAAGGGTTTCATAAAATAATCGAGTTTTAATACAAAAAGCCGAATTCAAAAAATCATTTTTCATAGACCATTTAAAAATCGATGTCAAAAGATATCCGTCTTGACATAAAACAAAGAATTCAAATAAAAGAATGTGAAGTGTTTTTATATTTTCATAAAAATAATAGGAAAAATGGATGGCAAAAATTTTGGCGATTTATGGAAGCCCCAGGCGGAGGGGAAATACTGCAACCTTGCTCAAGCATGCTGTCAAGGGGGCCGTTGATGCCGGTGCACAGGTCGATGAGATCATTTTAAGAGACTTAAAAATATCCCCTTGCCTTGAAATATATGCGTGTAAAAAAGAAGGAAGATGCGCCATAAAAGACGATTTTCAGCAAGTTAAGGATCAGATCCTGGCTGCCAAAGGGTTAATCCTTGCCAGTCCTATTTTCTTTTATACGGTGAGTGCGCACACAAAGATTTTAATGGATCGATGCCAGTCGCTGTGGGTAAAAAAATATTGGGTCGACAAGGTTCCTTTCGGGCAGTGGGAGCCCAAACGGAAGGGCATTTTTATTGGTGTGGGAGCGACCAGAGGTAAAAAACTTTTCGACGGGTCCCTTTTAACGGTTAAATATTTTTTCGATGTTTTGGACATGACGCTTTTTCGATCGCTGTTGTATCGCGGGCTCGATTTTGAGGGAGATGTTTTGAAGCATCCGGAATATCTTAAAGAGGCCTATGAGGCTGGAAAAGCGCTTGCCAAAGAAATCTAAAGGACGTGCCGGACCCGTCGGAATACAATATGCGATTGCGATTTTTTCGGTCAAGGCAATATTCCGATTATTCATTAGGGCTTCACCGAATCCGAATTGCCCGGATTGACAGCCAAAATGTTTTAATCTATATATGCAGCGTATGAAAAGCTTTGGGTTGCGATGCGGCCTTTTTTCGGGCCATTGATCAAATGCGGTTATTCTTCCTCCGGAAAGGATAAAAAGGATTTACAAAAGGCTCAAACCAACGAACGGCAGATTTTAAAACAACTTCCAAGTGTTTTTTAAGGGGTATAAATAACGGATATTAGGAGGACAAAATGAAAAGAAGTCTTGTTGTATTGTCTGTGTTGGTTCTGTTTTGCATGACCCTGTTCCCTTTTGGAAAATGCATTGCCGCTGAAGGGGGCCTGCGTTACACCATAGTGTGGCAAAGTTTGAAAATCGATCCAATTGGAGAGGGTCCTGGAGCCTTGGTGATGCCTGGGGCGCAGTCCTTACCGATACTTTGAACCAGACAGGGAAATTTATCGTCTTAGGCGAAAAAGATATGCGGCGTGAGGCCATGCAGGAGCAGGACTTTGCCGCGAGCGGAAGAGCCGCCGGTGGCGGCAAAAAGGTCGTCATCGGCCAGATGACGCCGGCACAACTTTTGGTTAAAGGAGATATTACTCATTTTTCCGACACAACAGAGAGCGGCGGAGGCGGATTCGGCTACAAAGGCTTCAGACTTGGGGGCGGTAAAAGCGAGTCTGAGATCAATGTCGTGATGTACATTGTCGATTCCAGTACAGGCCAGGTCATGGCATCGAAAAAATGTTATGGAAAAGTATCAAAGACAGGGCTCAACATTGGCCTTAGCAAGGGAGGATTCAGCGGTGATATCGGCGGGTTCAAAAAAACAAATGCCGGAAAAGCCGTGGAAATGGCCGTTGAAGAAGGGGTAGCCTTTTTGACCTCCAAATTGGAGAGCATTCCCTGGACAGGGACCGTAATTTTAGCTAAAAAAGGCAGCATTTATATCAATCGCGGGACCAGAGAAGGTGTGAGCGTGGGGCAGACCTTTGATGTGGGGACATCAGAGGTTTTGAGAGATCCCGATACCGGTGAAGTTTTAGATCAGAGCCTCCAGAAAGTGGGAACCATTCAGGTCGTGAAAGTCAAACAGAAAATTTCGATATGCAAAATAGTGAACGGCCAAGGCATTACAAAAGGAATGACTGTGGCCCAGCCATAATAATGAGGAGAATCCTTTAGCAGTCTATCGAAGTTCAAAGGTGCATGTCCGGAGTTTACGGCGTTCGAACATGCACTTTTCTTTTTCATTCCTTGTGACTCCATTTTTTCGACATTTTAATAGTTCTTCGGAGCGAGATGAATGGTTACAGCAGTGTCGACTTAAAATGGATTGTCGAATAGGTATGCCTATTTCCCCGTTTTCATAGACAAAGATATTCTGCCTCTTTCAATATCAACACCGATGACCGTCACCATGACGTTCTGGTTAACCTTGACGATATCCGCCGGATTTTTTACGTATCTGTTCGCCAGTTCACTGATGTGGATCAGTCCATCCTGGTGTACGCCGATATCCGCAAAAGCGCCGAACGCAGTGACGTTGGTGATAATTCCGGGAAGCTTCATGCCGGGTTTGATGTCCTTGATTTCTTTAATGCCGTCTGCAAAAGCAAATGCTGAAAATGAATCTCTTGGATCGCGTCCCGGCTTGGCCAGTTCGTCCAGGATATCCTTTAACGTCGGTATCCCGATGGTGTCCGTGACATATTTTGAAATGTCTATTTTCTTTTTGAGGGTTTCATTGGCCATTACATCCGTCACCTTGCGGCCGATATCACGGGCCATGGCATCGACAATGTGGTAGCTTTCAGGATGCACTGCGCTTGCATCCAAAGGATTATTCCCCTGATTTATTTTCAAAAAACCCGCTGACTGTTCAAAGGCCTTGGGGCCGATCCGCGGCACATTTTTTAAGTCCATTCTGGATCGAAACGGGCCGTTTTCATCTCTAAAGGCCACGATGTTTTTGGCCACTTGATGACCAAGTCCGGAAACGTATGTCAACAGTTGGACGCTGGCCTGATTGACATCCACGCCGACACGATTTACGCAACTGATTACCACGTCATCCAAGGCCTGCTTTAAGGATGTCTGATCCACATCATGCTGATACTGGCCCACACCGATGGATTTCGGATCGATTTTGACAAGCTCGGAGAGCGGATCCATCAGGCGTCTTCCGATGGAAATGGCTCCGCGTATTGTCAGATCGAGATCGGGAAATTCCTCACGCGCTATGGCAGACGATGAATAGACCGAAGCACCGCTTTCATTGACCAAAACCACATGGACATCTTCAATCCCTATACTTTTAACAAAATCCTCGGTTTCTCTTCCCGCTGTTCCGTTGCCGATGGCAATGGCTTCGATCCGATATTTTTGACACAGCGTCTTAACCGTTTGCGCGGCTTCCTGGATCTTTTTTCCCGACAGATGGGGGTATATTGTGTCATGGCAAAGGAATTTCCCTTGCCTGTCCAGACAGACGATTTTACATCCTGTTCTAAATCCCGGATCAATTCCCATAATCCTTTTGGCACCAAGAGGAGGGGCCAAGAGAAGTTGACGCAAGTTGTCTTCAAATATCTTGATGGCCTCGGAATCGGCGCCTTCTTTTGAGGCTAAGCGTACTTCCGTTTCCATGGACCGCGAAAGAAGCCGTTTGTAACTGTCCCGAACCGCGAGTTCAACCTGTTTTGAATCTTTGCCGTCTCCTTTGACAAAAAGATTATCCAATATCATGATTGCATCTTCTTCCGGAGGGGCAATGGTCAGGTTTAAAAAGTTGTCTCTCTCCCCTCGGCGCATGGCAAGTATTCTGTGTGACGGTGCCTTGGCAATTGGTTCTTCCCAGTCAAAGTAGTCTTTATACTTGGCACCTTTTGATTCCATTCCTGAAGCAACGGTGCTTCTAATAATCCCTTTTTCCATAAACAACCGGCGCAACCGGTCTCTTGCCTGAGGATCTTCACTGATCCATTCCGCAATGATATGCCTGGCGCCGGTGAGTGCGTCCTCGGCAGAATCGACACTTTTATCGGGGGCCACATAGTCAGCGGCAGACACATACGGATCTTTTCCTGTTTGTTCGAATATGATCTTTGCAAGGGGCTCAAGGCCTTGTTCCATGGCAACAGTGGCTTTTGTCCGACGCTTGGGACGAAAGGGGAGATAGATATCTTCAAGCACCGCCATGGTTTCGGCTGCATAAACCGCGGTTTTCAGTTCATCGGTAAGATGTCCATGCTTTTCTAGAGATTTCAAAATGGTTTTCCGCCGATTATCCAGATCTTTAAGCTGGTTCAACCGGTCTCGAACGGATGTGATTTCAACTTCATTCAGACTTCCTGTTGCTTCCTTCCGATACCTTGCAATAAACGGAATCGTTGCCCCTTCATCCAGAAGCACTGAAACCGCCTGAACCTGTGATACATTTATCCCAAGCGCTTTTGCTATGATCGATTGATGTTGTTGTTCCATCATATCTGAATCATCTCTGCCAAGGCTTTTAATGCGATGACATAACCGTTAATCCCCAGGCCGGTGATCTGGGCGTCTGCAACATCCGATATCAGGGATTTATGCCGAAACGGTTCTCTTTTGTAAATATTTGAGATATGAATTTCGATGATCGGAATATCGAGGGCAAGGAGTGCATCGCGAATGGCGATGCTGGTGTGGGTAAATGCTGCAGGATTGATAATAATGCCTTTTTGAGCTTCAGCAGCCTCCTGGATCTTGTCGACAATGGCGCCTTCGTGATTGGATTGGAAGGTTTCGACAAAAATTCCAAGCGTTGTCCCTAAACTTTTAAGTTCGGAATTGATTTCATCCAGGGTGGTTTCACCGTATATTTCAGGCTCTCTTATGCCGAGCATATTCAGATTGGGTCCGTGAATGACCAACACATTCAACTTTTTGTTTTCCTGATTCATTCGATTATGATCTCCTGGGTTCATGTTTACGGTTCCTGATCCACAATATAGGAAAGAGAAAAGAGGAAAGAGGATAAGGGAAACCACTGATGAACACAGATAAACACAAATTAAGATAATGATATTTCTGCTCATTCGCGTCCATTTGTGGTTCCCTATTTTCGACTATTCGCCGATCAGCTTTCGAAATGTGGCGATGGTTTGTTTATAGTCAGCACTCTTAAAAATGGCCGATCCGGCCACGAAAACATCCGCTCCGGCATCAGAAGCATCTTTGATGGTGTTTTCGTTAACACCCCCGTCGATTTCGATAAGGGTTGACAGCCCCCGATCTTGGATCATTTTTCGGAGGCGACTCACTTTATCGACGCTGTTGGGTATGAACTTTTGCCCGCCGAATCCGGGATTTACACTCATGATCATGACAAAATCCACATATTCGAGGACCCATTCAAGGGCGGATAACGGCGTTGCGGGATTCAGCACCACGCCTGCGCGCAAATCCAATCCTTTGATCATTTGGACGGTCCGGTTTAAGTGGATACAGGCTTCCACCTGAACTGAAATCAGATTTGCGCCTGCTTTTGCGAAGTCTTCAATATATTTGTCCGGATATTCAATCATCAGGTGAACGTCAAGGGGCAGTGAAGTAGCACGCCTTGCAGCTTTGACAATCAGAGGACCGATGGTGATGTTGGGTACAAAATGACCATCCATGACGTCCACATGAATCCAGTCGGCTCCGGCTTTTTCAACAGATTGTATTTCGTCTCCAAGTTTTGAAAAATCGGCAGACAGGATCGACGGTGCGATATATTTCATTGTTTAATCTCCTGTATCGAATAATTTGAATATCAATTAATATCAAATAGTTTTGATCACGATATTTACATGATAAATATCCTGTGTCAAGTGCCAAGCACTTAATCCTCGGGATACCCCATTTTATTTCGATGTCGCCAGGCATGCCGGAGTGAAGCGTTCTCCGGTGTTAAGAATCAAATATAGATATCCTGACCTTATTCCTCCTCATGGACTTCAGTTTTTATCAATTTATCATCCTCGTAAAGAAAAACGGTGGCATTGTTGTTTCTGGGGATAATGAGCCAGACTTCCTCTCCGGGTTTTATGAAATCGTCGAATATAGGGTTTGAAACCCCGAAACTGTTGAGCACGACCCGGATATGCCTTTTTAAAAAACCGTCGTGAAGCCGATACCTGAAAAGGCTGCCCTCCTGTGAACCCGATAGATAGCCATGATCTTTCTTTCCGGGTTTTCGGTTGATAATAAGATCTACCGTGCTGCCTTCGGCGACACAATATCCGGATAAAGGTTCCTGGGCAACGATGGTATTTAAAGGTTTGTCTTTGTAAAAAACAGACGTTATCTTTCCAAGTATCAGGTTATTATTTTCAATCAGAGCAATTGCGCCGTCAAGAAAGCGTCCATTTAAACCCGGCATTTTATATGTCTGTGGCCGAATTCCCATGCTTACCAGAAGATTAATGCATTTTCCCCGGGTAATCATTGCTCCGGCCGGAGGAATCTGGGCAATAATAGAGTCTTTTATTATTCGATTGCTGTAGGTGCTCGATATCTCTCCCTGGCACAAGCTGTTTTCTTCGATGATGATCCGGGCCTGTTGAACCGGCAGCTTTTCAAGATTGGGCATCAGGATGGACTTTGGACCTTTTGAAAGGATAATCCTGACATCACGTCCTTTCTTTATTTCAGATCCGGGCTCCGGTTCCTGAAAAATAACACTGTTTTTCGGCACCTCGGCGCTGTATTCTGAGCCTTCAACTTTTGTGTTTAGCCCTAAATTTGTTAGTAATTCAAGCACATATACAACCTCTTTTCCCATCAGGTCGGGTACGACCACAGCATCTTCACTCTTTACGATTAGTGTGAGGGTCAGGTAGGCGCTTGCACCCACAATGAAGATAAAGACAAAAAAGAGAGTCCCTGTTTTTAAGATTCTCGAAATCATTTCATCCGTTTCATACAGACGGCAAAAAAGCCGTCCATGTTGTGAAAATGGGGAAACGTCTTTAGATATCCATTGTCAGACAAAAGAAATCGTGCTTTGTCCGGTAATCGGTTCGGATTTCTTTCTATAGCAAAATTTTGATGCCTATTCAAAAATCCTTTTACTATGGACTCATTTTCTTCGGGTTCCATGCTGCAAACGCAATACACCAGGACACCGTTTGGTTTGACAAGATGGGCCAAGTTGTCCAGAAATACTGTCTGTCTTTTTGATTGGCGTTTCAAATCCTGTTCATTAATACGCCATTTGGCATCCGGATTTTTCCTTAAAATACCCAGACCGGAGCACGGTGCATCCAGCAGAATTCGGTCGAACTTTCCAATGGATTTTTCGTCAGGGGGATTATTCAGGTCATGAATGCGGGTCGTGACCACTGTAATTTCGAGGCGATGCATTTCGGACAGCAGACGAAGCAGCTTTTTCTCGTTGTTATCCGTGGCAATCAGCGTTCCCCGATTTTTCATCATCTGAGCGATGTGTCCTGTTTTTCCGCCAAGACCGGCACAGGCATCCAGAACCGTTTCACCCGGCTTCGGATGTAACAAAAATGTTATCAGCTGAGCAGCCTCGTCCTGCACTTGGAACATTCCGTCTTCAAAGGCTTTTATTTTTGGAATGGATCGCTTTGGATGGGTAAAAAAGATGCCGTCCGGTGAATATGGTGTGCATTCAGCCTGCTCGACATCTTTTTCAACGCATTTCAACACGGTTTTACGATCGGTTTTCAGTGTATTGCAGCGCACGGTTAAGGGCGGAATGGTATTGACGGCATCACAAAGCAATCCGGTATCTTCCAATCCGAATCGATGGAGCCATCTTTTAACCAGCCAGTCGGGGAATGATTTTTTCACCGCCAGCGCCGATACCGGATCGTTGTTCACATCCGGATATGGAACTTGTTGATATTTCCTTGCGGCATTTCGCAACAGCCCGTTGACAAAACGCACCACATAAGGTTTTGTTACGGATTTTGCCATTTCAACCGACGTATTGACAGCGGCGGATACCGGTATTCGATCCAAATATATGATTTGAAAGAGCCCGAGTCGGAGAATATTCATCACTTTGGGATCGATTCGATTCAAACGGGTTTCAGAGAAATGGGCAATAACCCAATCGAGTCTTGCGCGCCACCGAAGAACGCCGTAAACAACGGCGTGAAGCAATGCACGGTCTTTTTTCGAGAAAAAGGTGTGTTGAGAGAGATTCTCATCCAGTATATTGTCTAAAGTATCGTTTCCTATATCAAGGGTATTCAGGATGTCTAAAGATACTGTTCGAGCAGTCGTCACCATTGATTTATTATTACTGGATATTCATATCAGTGCAAATGTGTCCCGGGAGGTATTTTGTATCCCCTCAGGAAATCTTTAACCCATAGACGCTTGCCGGATTCTCCCTGAATTTCAAGAATAGACAGTATTCCTTTGCCGGTTGCAATCCACAGTTCATCTGGAAACCCTTTTACTACTGTGCCGGGAGGATCGGAGGGGTCCATAAAAATGGTTTTGGCTTTGAAAATTTTAAGACGTTTTTCCCCATGAAAGGTAAAGGCACCAGGCCATGGCGTCATTCCCCGGATAAACGCTTCGAGGGATCGGGCCGGCGCCTTCCAGTCCATACGGCCGTCGTTTTTCTTAAGCATCGGGGCATAAGTGGCCTGGGTGTGATCCTGGGGGACGGGATGGATGTCGCCGGTTTTAAAGGCGTTTAGACTTTGAATGAGAAGGTCGGCGCCAAGATCCGCCAGGCGGTCATGTAAAGTGCCTGACGTGTCGTCAGGTGCTATCTCAAGTTCGGAAGAAAGGAGAATATCGCCGGTGTCCAAGCCTTCATCCAATCGTATAACTGTGATTCCGGTTTTATTTTCTCCATTGATGATTGCCCATTGAATCGGCGCAGGCCCTCGATATTTTGGAAGGAGGGATGCATGAATGTTGATGGCTGCAATCCTGGGTATATCGAGAATGTTTTTCGTAATGATATGACCAAAAGCAACCACTACAATAAAATCAGGTTCATATTCTGAAATAATATTCGAGAATTCAGTGGATCGGATGGATGGCGGCTGTAAAACCGTGTAGCCTAAATTTTCCGCCGCTTTTTTTACCGGTGGGAGGGAAAGTCTTCGTCCCCGCCCCTTCCCACGATCCGGCCGGGTGACCACCAGAACCACATCTTGATCATTTTTATGGAGGGCTTTTAAAGCGGGCACGGCAAATTCCGGTGTACCCATGAATATGATTCTGGCCGTTCTATTCATTTTTTTCTTAAATGCTTCAGCACCTTTCTTTTGTATATCCCTCTTTTTAAGGCGCTGATGCGGTCTATAAACAAAATACCGTTTAAATGATCTATTTCGTGCTGGAGGACAATGGCAAGAAAGCCTTCCGCTTCTATTCGTACGGGTTTTTCGTTTCTGTCAAGGCCTTCCACGACAATGGCAGCCGCTCGCTTGACATCCGATCTGAACTCCGGGACGCTCAGACACCCTTCGTCTTCCGATATTATGTTCCCTTCACTCGATACGATCCTGGGATTGATCAGCACCTGTAAAGACCGTTCCTTATCTTTCGGTGAGATATCGTATACCATCAAGCTTTTGTTGATTCCCACCTGTATTGCGGCCAAGCCGATGCCGGGTGCCTGATACATCGTTTGTGCCATGTCTTCAATTAAGTTCTGAATGTCACCGTCGATGTTTTCGATTTTTCGGGTCGGCCGGCTGAGACTTTTTTCCGGGTAGGTTACAATTTCCAATATGGCCATAGGAAGACCTCTTACAAGTGTTTATGAAAAAATGATATGTATTTTATTGATAAATAGATACAATAATCCTTGGATAGACAAAAGCAAGGATGATGATTGAACCGGATAGGACAATACCGCAAGTTTTTAATCGTCTATTTTCAATTTTTGCTTTGAATTATCCGGATACATCACAACGTTTTTTCCTTTTTCATATGAGATTTTCCATATATTTACACTGGTCACCATTGCGGAAACAAGCCCCACGAAAATAATAGGAAACACTTGAACCGCATGATTTGCCAAGGTGTAGCCTGCGGCAGCCTTGCCAGAAACCCCGAATAGCAGCAGGGCAAAGACGCCTCCCGCCTCCCAAATTCCCCAGTAACCGGGAACTGAAGGAAGGGCGATAAAAAAACAAATGACAACCATGACCGCAGTGATTTCAATAAAAGACAAATCAATTCCCGGGCAGCCCAATGACATCAGGTAATATGAGAATGCCGCCAGTATCCAAATTGCGATGGAAAGTCCGAAACAAGCGGACAATTTTGCAGGCTGTTTGATCAGTCTAAAACCGATGGCAAAATTTTCGACAAAACTTACCAGGGGCTTGCA
>JARRRC010000011.1:8828-22476 GCA_037381105.1 Desulfobacterales bacterium | reverse complement strand
ATGGCCTTGACACCGGTATTTGAAATCGGTCCGGGAGGAAGTCCCTTCATGGTGTAGGTATTATAAGGTGTCGGGCTCTCCAGATCTTTTCGCGTGATATTCCCGTCATAGTCCTCGATGCCATAAATGACCGTGGGGTCGCTCTCCAGACGCATCTTTCGTTTAAGCCGATTATGAAAAACCGAGGAAATAATGGGAAACTCCTCGGCAACGCCGGCCTCTTTTTCAATGATCGATGCCAATGTGATCACCTGATGTATGGTCATTCCCAAGGTTTTGGCCCGATCTTTCCACTTGGCTTTGAAAATCTCCCTGAACCGCTTGATCATGGTTCGTATGATGTCTTCGGGCGAGGTGTCTATCGCAAAATAATAGGTATCCGGGAAAAGATATCCTTCAAAGGTTTGGGCATCGATCCCCTGGGCATGAACAAACTCAGGGTCGGTGGCGGCCCTTAAAAAATCGGTTTCGGTTCCCAGTCCTGCGGTTTCGACCGCCTGGGCAATCTGTCTTAAGTTGTACCCCTCGGGTATGGTCAGCCGGTGCAGGAGAACTTTTCCTTCCACCATGATCCGGATTATTTTTTCCGGCGTCATGGCATCTGAAAACATGTATTCCCCTGCCTTGATATGCTTGTCAAACCCTTTGATGCGGGCAAACAACCTGAATTTGACTGGATAAAGGATCAGTCCTTTTTCAAAAAGCATGTCCGAGATTGCTTTGACCCCCTGACCATGGTGAATCATAATCACCTGTTCGACCGATCCCGTACCCGCCGGTTTTTTTGCTGCAGCGACGATATTCAAGTAAACAGCAGCCACACCCGTCAGCAGAAAAAAGAGTATCAGTAAAACAGCAACGCCCGGCTTCTTCAAACCATAATGCCCTTTTTTGAAAAAAATATTTATACTCCTGTTAACCGTAAACAAAATGATGAAACGAACATCTGATGACAACTTTTTTATATCGGTTTAATCTCAAACAATATATGGCAGCGAAATATTTTGTCTTTATATTCTTTTTATATTTGTCAGCATTTTGTTTACGGTCAATTGGAATTATTTTATTCCAAACGCTCATGAATTGTCAAAGAACTATTGAACATTGTTGCCCGAACGAATCGTAGATCTCTATTTATCGACGCATCTGAAGGACTTCGACTTGTACAGGATTCAGGGATTAAATCGCTTGATTTTATGACCCAAATGTTTATGATTTAATATGGTTCCGGGTTTCCCGTATAGGGTTGCGAAGGCAAAGAGCCCTGAACCTTGAATGCTGACCTGAATCCCGAACCTTTGAACCCCAATGAAAACAGACCCCAAACCAACTGAAATTTATCAGGGATTTGAGCAAGGCCCTATCAGGCCGCCCAGTGAAGCCAACAGTCTTCTTATCCGTGTAACCCGCAACTGTCCATGGAATCGATGTACCTTCTGCCCGGTTTACAAGGGGTCCCGGTTTTCCATCCGGCCGAAGGATCATGTCATTAAGGATATTGATTCGGTTTACCGAAGCATCGAAATCATTCAAAGAACGGCCCATGGGAAAGGAAAACTTCCTCTGACGGAAATTCGTAAAGCTGCCGGGAATGATCATAATACAGACCCACGGGCATTTAGCGCGGCTTTAAACTGGGTTGCCGGCGGAATGCAGTCGGTGTTTATCCAGGATGCGAACAGTTTGATTATCAAACCTTCGGACCTGCTGGAAATCCTGGCCCATCTCAAAGCGCGCTTCCCGTGGATCAAGCGGATTACATCCTATGCCCGTTCCCATACGATCGCGCGGATCAGTGATGAGAATCTCAAAGCCATGAAAGATGCGGGTTTGAACCGAATTCACATCGGCCTTGAATCCGGTTCCAACCGTGTGCTGAAAACGATGCAAAAAGGGGTAACCAAAGAATCCCACATCAAGTCGGGTCTCAAGATCAAAAAAGCCGGTATGGAACTGTCCGAGTATGTCATGCCGGGGCTCGGCGGCAAAGCCTATACCAAAGAACATGCCATTGAGACGGCCGACGCCCTGAATCAAATCAATCCGGATTTTATCAGACTCAGAACCCTGGCCATTCCAGACAGCGTATTGCTCTATAATGATTATGAATCCGGGAATTTCGAAAAGTGCACGGACCTCATGATGGCCGAGGAAACGCTGCTTTTCATCGAATCCTTAAACGGCATTACCAGTATGCTGAAAAGCGACCATATCCTGAATCTTTTTCAGAACCTGGAAGGAAAACTGCCGGAGGACAAAGAAAGCATGCTCGATATTATCCGCCGATTTTTGGCCCTGACACCGGACCGGCAATGCATCTATCAGGTGGGAAGACGGCTGGGGTTCTTTTCCCGTATGAGCGATATGGAAAATCCTCGACGCCTGGGAAGGGCCGAAAGGGCCTGCAAAGACTTCGGTATTACGCCGGAGAATGTGGATGAAATAATCGATGAGTTGATGAAAAGATTCATATAGTTACCAGTTCAAAAAATTGCGCGGAGATATACAAATTGTTTGCCGTACAAGCGATTTTGAAGATTGAGGCAGAGATTGTGTAAAAAGGCCGTTTTTGAACTGGTAACTGCATAGAATGATCAAGCTGATTTTCTGTTGGGACACTATTTTCGAATGGGGAATGATTCATCTTTCTTCTAAATCTCTCAATATTTTTCAAACAAATTGACATCAAAGGCGTCTTAAATTTTTGCTGGAACTGAATAGAATGATCAAGCTGACCTTGTTAATAATAAATTTAATGCATATGCAAAGGAGTGAATATGAATGAAAAGCGCGAAGTGATTGTTTATTCGGAGGATGGAAATCTTGTGGTTCCGGATTTTCCGGTGATCCCCTTTATCGAAGGCGACGGCATCGGGCCCGACATTTGGCGGGCTGCCCGGCGAGTGCTGGATGCGGCCGTGTCGAGTGTATTCGGAGACAAACACAAAATTCAGTGGCTGGAGATTTTCGCCGGCGAAAAAGCCTTCAACCAAACCCAATCCTGGCTTCCGGAGAATACCCTGGAGGCCATCAGAACCTATCGCGTGGCCATCAAAGGACCGTTGACCACTCCTGTAGGCGAAGGCATCCGGAGCATCAATGTCGGCCTGCGGCAGGAGCTCGATCTTTATGCCTGTGTCCGGCCGGTAAAATATATTGGCGGCATCCCAAGCCCCATGATCAAACCTTCTGACGTTGACATGATTATTTTCAGAGAAAATACCGAGGATGTCTACATGGGACTTGAGTGGAAGGCCGGTTCTCCCATTGCCCTGAAAATCATCGATCTAATCAAAGCCGAAGACGGCCGAAACATTCGGACCGACTCGGGTGTCGGCATAAAACCCATCAGCCGCTTCGGCACCCGCCGGCTGGTTCGAATGGCCATTGAATATGCCCTGGCCCATCAGAAAAAAAGCGTCACCATCGTTCACAAAGGAAACATCATGAAATTCACCGAAGGGGCTTTTCGAAGCTGGGGATATGACGTCGCAAGAGAAGAATTCGGAGACAAGACCATTACCGAAGATGAACTGTGGGAAAGACACGGGGGCAAAGCCCCTGGGGATAAAGTCATCATCAAGGACCGGATTGCGGATGCCATGTTTCAGCAGATCCTGTTGCGGCCCTCGGAGTACGACGTACTGGCAATGCCCAATCTCAACGGGGATTACATGTCCGACGCCCTGTCCGCCATGGTGGGAGGACTCGGTCTGGCGCCTGGCGCCAATATCGGCGACGGTATCGCCCTTTTTGAAGCCACTCACGGAACAGCGCCGAAATATGCGGGACAGGATAAGGTGAACCCCGGCTCCCTGATTCTATCCGGGGCCATGATGCTCGACTATCTCGGCTGGCAAGCAGCCGCGAACCGGGTACGGGAAGGACTGGCTAAGGCCGTGGACAACAAGCGGGTAACCTATGACCTTGCCCGGCAGATGGACGGCGCCGAAGAGGTCAAATGTTCGGAGTTTGCTGAAGAAATTGTTCGTCAAATGCGGAACCTGAGTGATTAAATCATTATGGATCAGAACATTGGACTAAAATACGGGAGGCAAACGATTTCCTTACCCCTTCCGGAGCATGCCGATATTTTACAAAATCGCGAACCGGACAAAAAAATAACCCCGTCTCTATTTGCATCAAGATTGGAAGATGAACTCGAACGGATGCATCCGGATCTTTCCGATATCGCCATTGTCGTCGGTGATAAAACCCGGTTGTGCGGTTATCCGGCATATCTGCCGATACTTGTGAATACCCTTAAGGATTTTGGGGCTGATCCGAACCAAATGACTGTTTTCATCGCCTACGGTGCCCATGCTCGACAATCGGACGACGAATGTCGTTCATCCTATGGAGATATTTATGAAAATCTCCGGTTTGTCCATCACGACTGCATGGATGACCGATGCTTTTCGAATTTGGGAAAAACCTCGCGGGGCACTTGGGTTCGAATTCGCAGGGATATTCTTGACACGCCGTTTCTGATGACTTTCGGTGCGATATCTCATCATTATTTTGCCGGCTATGGCGGCGGTCGCAAACTGATTTTTCCGGGGCTGGGCCACCGGGAATCAATCTATCACAACCATGGACTGTTTTTGGATCGAGAGCGCCGAGACCTTTCACTGTTTTGTCGGTCGGGCGTACTGGACCAAAATCCCCTGTCAGAGGATTTGGCGGAATTCGAAACTTTTCGGCCCGCGGATTTGGCCGTTCACGGCATCCTCGACAGCAAGGGGCGCGTGTGCGACCTGTTACCGGGGTCCGGAATTGATCATTTTCGAAATGCATGTGCCGCCCTCGGGAAAAACTGCGAGATAGAGACTGCCGAAAATTACGACATGGTCGTTGCTTCCTGCGGAGGATTCCCAAAGGACATCAACTTTATCCAGAGTCACAAGGCCATTGAACATGCGTCAAAATTTGTTCATGACAACGGAACCCTGATTGTCCTGGCCCAATGCCCGGACGGTATCGGGTCCAACACCTTTCTTCCCTGGTTTAAAATCGGGGATTGGGATACAGTGTTTGACGAACTGGCAAAAAATTATGAAGGAAACGGCGGCACGGCCCTATCCATGATGGCCAAATTGCAGCGTATCCGGATCCTGATGGTTACGGATCTTGATGAAACGATTTGTCGAACCATCAATGTTGAAAAAATCTCCATGGATCATGCCGAACGGTTGGCGATACAATCCACAGGATCTTTTGCCGCCATCCCCAATGCCGGCATGCTGGTCAAAATTCCTAAATAGATAACCGATAAGTCCCAACGCATTTTAATTGGAAAAAAATCATATATCCTTGACATTCAACGATGATATCATTATGCAATCCATTAAACGTCCATGCCGATTGGAGAAGAACCTAAAACCCTAACGGAGCGAAAATCGAAAGGGAATTTTCATGGCAACGCCCAAGTTAAAAGCACATCACATCAACCGGGAATGGTGCAAAGGATGCGGTATCTGTATCCATTTCTGTCCCAAAAACGTCCTTGAACTCGATGAGCAGGACAAGGCATTTGCAGCTCGGGTGACCGATTGCATCTGCTGCAGGCTTTGCGAACTGAGATGTCCGGATCTTGCGGTTGAAATAGAAATTGAACAGGAAGCGCAATGAAAAAAGAAAATATCAAATTTATTCAAGGGAACGAGGCATGTGTGGAAGGGGCACTTTACGCAGGACTCGACTTTTTTGCCGGCTATCCCATCACGCCTTCGACGGAAATCGCCGAACTTCTATCCTACCGGCTCCCCCAAAAGGGAGGCAAGTTTATTCAGATGGAAGACGAAATCGCATCCATGTGTGCCATTATCGGGGCTTCCCTTACGGGCAGCAAGGTCATGACCGCCACCAGCGGTCCCGGATTTTCCCTGATGCAGGAAGCCTTGGGATATGCCATCATGGCCGAGATTCCCTGTGTAATCGTCAATGTGCAGCGCGGGGGACCTTCCACCGGAATCCCTACCCATGTCAGCCAAGGCGATGTAAATCAGGCCCGATGGGGAACCCACGGCGACCATGCCATTGTTACCATTACGGCATCCAATCACCAGGATGTGTTCCAAACCACCGTCGATGCGTTTAATATTTCGGAAACCTACCGGACACCGGTCATCCTGTTGTATGATGAGGTGGTGGGCCATATGCGGGAACGACTGATTGTTCCCAAAAAAGGAGAACTGGCGCTGGTGCAGCGACTCCGGACATCTGTCAAAGAAGGTGTCGATTATCACCCGTATCTGCCGAGAGAAGACGGACGTCTTCCCATGTCCGACTTTGGCGGCGTTCATCGATACAACGTAACCGGGCTGTTTCATGACATGTGGGGATTCCCTTCGGACAACCCCGATATCGTTCATGGTCTGCTTCGCCATCTGGTGGATAAAATTCAAAACAATGTCAAGCAGATTACCCGCTATAAGGAATATTACTTAAAGGATGCCGAAATCGTGTTGATCTCATATGGATCCTCGGCCCGATCGGCCAATCATGTGGTGGTCAGCAGAAGACCCCGTGGTGAAAAATTGGGACTTTTGGAACTCCAGACGCTGTGGCCGTTTCCTTATGATCTTGTGCGGGAAAAGTGTGCCAATGCGAAATATGTAGTCGTAGTGGAAATGAACATGGGCCAAATCATGCATGAAGTTAGAAAGGCTGTGGACCGTCCCGAAAAAGTTTTCCTGGCCAATCGAATCGACGGTGTTTTTATCACACCGACGGATATTCGAAATATACTGCGCCTGATCCAGGGAAAAGGAGTGTAATTTATGGCGATAAAGGACTATATCAGAGAAAGATTTTTCCCGCATATCTGGTGCCCGGGTTGCGGACACGGCATTGTGATGAACAGTCTGCTGAGAGCGTTGGATTCACTTGGAATGAGCAAAAATGAAATCGTCATGGTCTCGGGGATCGGATGTTCAGCTCGCATCTCGGGATATCTCGACTTTCATACGCTCCATACCCTTCACGGCCGTGCGCTGGCGTTTGCCACCGGTGTTAAAATGAGTCTGCCCGAGTTAAACCTCATCGTTCCCATGGGAGACGGTGATGCGCTGGCCATCGGCGGAAACCATTTCATTCACGCCGCCCGGCGAAATATCGATTTAACGGCCATCGTCATGAACAATCGCATCTATGGGATGACCGGCGGGCAATACTCTCCCCTGTCAGGATACGGGACGCTGGCCACTACAGCTCCTTACACCAATATTGACCAGTCATTCGACACCGTTGAATTGGCGACCGCGGCAGGAGCTTCCTTTGTCGCCCGAAGCACCACTTACCATGTTCAGCAATTGACAAAAATTCTAAAACAAGCGATTTTGCATGAAGGGTTTTCAGTGGTGGAAGTTCTGACCCAGTGCCCGACCTATTTCGGAAGAAAGAATCGTGCCGGTGGCGCCGTTGAAATGATGGAAGCGTATAAAAAGAATACCACGCCCATCGGGTCAAAAGCCAAAAAAGAAAATCCGGAGCTTATAGAAAGAGGAGTTTTCGTTCAGAAAGAACTGCCGGAATATTGCAGTGAATATGATAAAGTTATTGAAAGAGCAAAGGATTAAAAACATGGAAAGATGCAGATTGGTATTTTCCGGATCCGGAGGACAGGGCGTGATTACGGCCGCGATCATTCTGGCTGAGGCCGCCGTACTCTACGAAAACCTTTCCGCCGTACAATCCCAGGTTTACGGACCGGCCGCCAGGGGGGGCGCAACCCGTACCGACGTTATTATTTCCGAATCGAACATCAATTTTCCCAAAGTCATCCAGCCCAACGTACTGGTCTGCCTGACCCAGGAAGCCTACAATAAATATTATCCGATTATACGACCCGGAGGACTTCTGATTACCGACAGCCGTTTTGTGAAAATCCAAAGAAAGGTGGATGCGCAGCAAAAAGAACTTGCCATGTATCAACATGTGATGGAAAGCATCGGGAAACCCATTGTGTTCAACATCTGCATGCTGGGGGCAGTGGTTGCATTTACGAAAATCGTCAAGCCTGACTCCATCATGGAGGTGCTGAAAGAGCGGATTCCCTCGGGATTTCTAAAGATGAACCGCGAGGCCCTCAATTTGGGAATGACGCTGGCAGAAAATGCAAAAGCCCATATAGGTGAACGTTCCATTATTATCGATGCCTGATGCTCATTACCGCATAAGAAGGGGGTTGCCTGACGATTTACTACTCACTATTTACTATTCACTATTCACTGTTCACAATTCACTATGCTTCAAGACTCACCATCCTTTGCTTCCGATACACCACCCGCGGGGTTGTACATTCATATCCCTTTTTGTCTAAAAAAATGCCCCTACTGTGATTTTTATTCCGTAACAGATCCATCGCTTCAAGCCCCGTTTTTGGATGCCTTGATATCCGAAATGGCCTTGATCGAAAAAAACGCTCTGATATTCGATACTCTCTATATCGGCGGCGGCACACCGTCAATCCTTGATAATGTGGTGTTAGAAAGAATCATTGAGACCGCCCGTCAGCATTTCAACATCTTATCCGAGGCTGAAATCACCCTGGAAGTCAACCCCGGTACGGCAACCCTGAAGCGGTTGAAATATTATCGAAAAGCCGGCGTTAACCGGATCAATATCGGAATCCAGTCTTTTAATCCTGATCATCTGTGTTTCTTGGGAAGAATTCATTCCGCCCGTGATGCTCATACAGCGGTGAAATGGGCTCAAAAAACCGGATATGAAAACATCGGGCTCGACCTGATATACGGAATTCCCGGTCAGACCACAGCATCATGGCTTAAGGATTTGCAAACAGCCGTTGAGCTTCAACCCCAACATCTTTCCTGTTACATGCTTACTTATGAAACGGGAACGCCGATGCATAATGATTGTCAAAGCCGGGTATTCACACCTCTTCCCGAGCATCGGGTCTGCGAGCTGTATGAAACCACGGTGGCTTTTTTGGACGCTCATCACTATATTCAATATGAAACATCAAACTTTGCCTTGGAATCCATTGGCAAATCCGGCATCAAAAGCACTCTCACCCATGTCTCTCGCCATAATATGAAGTACTGGAATTTCGCACCGTATATCGGACTCGGCCCTTCGGCCCATTCGTTTATCCCTCCCTATCGTTTCTGGAACCATTCAAGCGTAAAAAAATATATCCGCGAACTGGCGGCGGGCAGACTTGCGTGTGCGGAAAAGGAATTGCTGAACCAGGAGCAACGGTTGATCGAGGCGGTTTACCTGGGCTTAAGACAAAACAGCGGCATCTTTTTAGACGGGTTTGAAAAAAAGTTCGGTATCAGCTTCAAAGCCGAGTATGCCGGGATCATTGCCGGCCTCGAAGAAAAAGGTCTGATAAAGTTGTTTCCGGACCGCTGTGCGCTGACTTTAAAGGGGATGTTGTATCTGGACAGCATAGCCGGCATGTTCGTCTGACTTTTAAAATCAACAAATCATTTTGTGCCTATGGCTTTTCGTGATATTATTTTATTAATCTTTCATATTCAATGCATGGTTTTGATCGCGGACATGCATTCTATCGTTATCCTTAAGTATTTGGATTTGGCTCCTTATTTGAAGACTCTGCGGGAGGCCGATAAGAGGAGGGTCGAAAGTGATAAAACCTGAAGTCATTCGAAAACCATATTTCAGTGTTTTTACCGATCAACCCACCGCCAGTTACTTTTATTTATTTCTTGCCATACTTTTATTCATGTTACCGATTTCGTCTTCGGCAGGCAACAATACCAATATCGGCAATGAACTCATTTCTCTGACCGCAAAGGATGAACCCTTGGGGGATGTGCTGAAAAAAGTCTCCGCGGCCACCGGTTACGAAATTATCCTGGATAATAATTGGCAAAGTTACCCGGTATCGATCTCCTTAGACAAGGTGTCTTTGCAAAAGGGGCTGAAACGAATTCTAAAAGATCTAAACAATGTGATTGTTTACGTTTCGAGCAAAAAAATAAATATAATTATATATGATAAAATTTCACCCCAAAAAGAATCTTCCCCTTCATCGACTGATGCATCTTTCGGCAGGAACCCGGTTTCTCGGCAGCGGTCTTACCGCCCTCCAACGCCCGATATTCCCGACCCACAGGCTCTTGAAAAAGAAGAAGCATCCCCTGATGATCCTTCTGTTTCCGGAGAAGAATCGGAAACCAACACCTCCGACAACGACGGCGAAGAAAACACAAAGCATGAAAATCTCAAAACGAAAACCGATGAAAGCCCCCCTTCTGACTTAGAAGACAGATCTTCCGAGGACGGCTCGAAGCAAAAAAATAAAGTCGAAACATCCTTAGACGAAGAAACTGTCAATTCTAACCCACAAGATCCTGATATCATAAATAAAAACGAGTAAACCCGACACCCCGCCCTCGTATGTGTTCACCCGGTGCCCCCCCGCTGTAAATACTTGCTTTTTCAGGATCTCATTCTTTTGGGAATGAAACTAAAATTGCTCCTATTTAGTGTCCTTCCATAGATGAGGATTTTTGTTCAAGGTCAAGACATGCGAAAAAAATAACCGCAGACATATAATTGATATTCCGAGGATTATTTTTTGAGCATAACGCTGAGATTGGGCAAAAAGACCATTTATGAAGGGACACTATTTAATATTTTGTCTACTATTCAATATGCCTGTCAAATTCCATCAAAATATTAATATTGACTCAACTCTCATAAAATATTAGTAAAATGTCTTTTAAACAGATCCACTGACTACCTGATAATCATACACAAAAAGATTGCAGCGGAGGGATAAATTGAAAGTCGGCATCGGATACGGCAATGGAAAAGACGCTGTCTCTTTAGGCAAAACCGTGGCTGAAAATGCATTAAGAAACGGCGGCATCTATACGCCTTCTCTTGTCATCGCCTTTTGCAATGGACTGGTGGATCATGAAGCTTATTTTCAGGGGCTTCAAACGGTTTTAGGAAATGAGGTGCCTATAATCGGCGGTTCGGCGATCGGCATTATTACCAACGATTCACTATCGTATGAAGGTTATCCCGCCGGTGCGGCTGTAATAGAGTCGGTGACACTTCGGCACAAAGAAGCTTCAGCAGGTGGTTTGGATAAAAATGAAAGAAAAGCAGGACAAAAATTAGCCCAAAAATTATCAAACGCCATGGATGGAAAACTTTTACTCATATTTTACGATTCGATAAAAGATGCTCCGACGGCAACCGAACCACCCGTTATCAATGCTTCACCACCTTTAATCAAAGGAATTGAAGAAATATTCAAATCAAATATACCCATTATCGGTGGCGGGGTAATCGGAGATTACTCGTTCAACCATTCAAAACAATTTTGCGGGTCGTTTGTCGACAAACAACGTGTTGTAGGATCTTTAATCGGAGGAGATTTTCAGCCGTATTTTAGAATTATGCATGGTTGTATACCCAAAGACGGAATCTATCATACCATCACTAAAAGCAAGGGATCGGTAATTTATGAGTTGGACGGAAAACCTGTTGTTCACCTTATTGATGAACAATATGGCACACGGGATTGGCGTCGTCAGATCCCCGTCAAAAGACTCACCATCGGTGTCAATTACGGCGATAAATTTGGAGACCTTAAAGAAGAAAATTTTGTAAATCGCCTCATTACAGGGGTTTTGCCGAATGGAGAAGGTATTGTTATTTTTGAACCGGATCTGGCTGAAGGCAAAGAAATCATGTTCATGCTGAGAAATAATGAAACAATGATAGAATCGGTAACCAGAAATTCATGGGAATTGATGGAAGAAATAGCTTCAAATGGAGAAAAACCTGTTTTCGGGTTGTATATTGATTGTGCCGGAAGGACGGCAAATACTTCTGATGCATTAATTGAGGAAGCATCCGAGATTCAAAACGTATTTAACCAGCATGACACACCGTTGTTCGGATTTTATTCCGGTGTTGAGATTGCCCCCCTTTTTGGTAGAAGCAGAGGCCTTGACTGGACGGGTGTATTACTTGTTTTGGCTAAAAGGTAGATATGGACATGAGAAATTTAAAACTTGCTGAATTAGAACAAAAACTGGAAGAAGCCAAAAAAGAGAGCACACATTATAAAAAAATCGCAGAAAAAACAGGCAACCTGTTTTTAAGAGAAACAGAAGAATTATCGAAGGTAATTCTCTGGCGGAAACAGGCTGAGAAAGCATTAAGGGAAAGTGAGGAACGATTCCGCAACGTTTATGAAACTGCACCTTTAGCCTTTGTAGTTTGGGATATTAATACCCTGATTACGGATTGGAACAAAAAAGCCGAAGTATTATTTGGATGGACCAAGGAAGAGGTTATTGGCAAAAGCTTTTATGATTTTCTTATTCCTGAAAAGGATCGGCATCAAGTCTTAAATGCGGTTGACCGCCTTCTAAAAAATGAATTTCAGAATCATTCAATAAATGAAAATCTCACAAAAGACGGAAAAATAATCACCTGTGAATGGAACAACTCACGGCTTCATGATACTGATGGAAACATCATTGGAGCAATATCCCTTGGGCTTGATATCACAGAACGAAAGCGAATGGAAAAAGAAAAAGAAAAACTTCAAGCCCGACTCCGGCAATCCCAAAAAATAGAAGCCATCGGCACATTGGCAGGAGGCATAGCACATGATTTCAACAACATTCTTGGAATCATTCTTGGCAATACCGAATTGGCGTTAGACAATCTTAAAGAGAGGGAACCGACACTTTCAAATCTTGAAGAGATACGAAAGGCCTGCCTCCGAGCCAAAGATATTGTGAGACAACTTCTTAGTTTTGCCCGCAAAACCGACCCAAAGCGCCATCCGATAAAATTGATCGCCGTCGTCGAAGACTCTCTTAAATTTTTGCGGGCAACGATTCCGACGAATATTAATATTCGCCATGACATTCAGACGAACAATGATACCATACTTGCCGATTCAATCCAGATCCATCAAGTTCTGATCAATTTATGCACCAATGCATTTCATGCCATGCAAGAGACCGGAGGTTTTCTGGACATCAAAATAGAAAATGTTATATTGGAGGAGGATAATCCGGCATCTCACCCTGACCTGGCGTCCGGCAATTATCTCAAGTTAACGGTCAGCGATACCGGTCACGGCATAAATCCAGAACTAAAGGATCAAATCTTTGATCCTTATTTTACCACAAAAGAAATCGGAAAAGGCACGGGAATGGGACTTTCAGTGGTACACGGCATTGTTAAAAGCCACGGGGGCGAAATTTCAGTCGACAGCGAACCTAAAAGAGGAACCACGGTTCGTGTATATTTCCGCGTAGTTGAAGAAGAAGCGCCGGTTAAAGAAACCGAGATTGCTGAAGAACTTCCTGTCGGTACCGAAAGAATACTGTTTGTCGATGATGAGGAGTCAAATGTTTATGTGGGACGGAACAGGCTCGAAAGATTGGGATATAAGGTTGAGACAAGGATGAGTCCCTTGGATGCTTTGAAATTATTCAAAGCCGCCCCCGATCAATTTGATCTATTGATTACCGACATGACCATGCCGCAGATGACCGGAGACCAGTTGGTCAAGGAAATCCTGAAGCTCCGTCCGGATATGCCGGCCATTCTGTGTTCCGGATTCAATGAAAAGATAGATGAAAAAAAGCTTTGGAGATCGGCATTCGTCAATATA
>JARRRC010000011.1:0-8823 GCA_037381105.1 Desulfobacterales bacterium | reverse complement strand
TAAACGTTTTATGGCTAAAATCATCCGGAAAGTATTGGATGAAAAATGACGGCAGCTCTATTCTCGTATATAATTTTAAAAATGAAGCTACAAAAAATATTATTACTTATCTTATTTTTTATCGTTTTACTGTTCCCTAACTTTGTGATCGCGGACAGATATATGCGGTGTCAGGGCAGTCTTGTATCAATAGGGGATACAGCGGTTCAAGTACTGGAAAAGTGCGGCAAGCCGGACAAAATCGACCGATGGAAAGAATTTCATAACGGCAGTATGACGCAAATATATGACTATAAGACAGGACGGTATATCGCTCCCAAAGAAGTTCCCAATCCAACCCACATGGAGCGCTGGACGTATAATTTGGGTGAACATCGGTTCACGCGATATCTGTATTTTCAAAATGGTGAGCTCATCAGAATTGAAACCGGCGAGAAAGACCGTGATTGATTCGTTTTTAAGCGTTGCAGCCATATTTTAAAATTCTTTATATCCTCCTTTGTAGATTTTTTTCCTTTCTATACCCATTTTAAAAATAAGAGACCTTTGAAAAATGTTCAATTTTGTTAAAGTCCAAGGCAGGCGAAAATTTTAACCACAGACATACATTAAGTATTTCGAGGGTTAAAATTTGAGTTTAACGCCGGGATTGGGCAAAAGGGAGCGTTTTTCAAAGGTCTCAATAAGGGTTTGTTTCAACCGCAGTATCATTTCGTTTCCATCGGCAAGAACGCTCAAATAACCCCGCCTGGAAGCGAACAGGGCCAAGATGATAAGATGATGCTGTAAAAATCATTTAAAATCGGCCATAATCCGTCAAAGTTTTGCCGAATATTGTCACATATTTTGGATTCATGATTCACATTTATTTAAATAATTATATGATTTATTTAAATTTATTCGCTTATCATAAAAAATTTAAAATCTTGTACGATTCTTGCATGTCATTATCAGAATCTTGCATATCAACACCATAACTGAGGGGGATCATATGGAAGAAAAAACCATTAAGGAAAACAGGTTCGATCTCGATATCGGTTACATTACGAAGAGTCCTTGCAGGGAATGTCCCTTTAAGAGCAATCTCCCGGAGTGTTCGGATTGCTGCGAGACATTGTCTCGATTGCAGGAGCTTTTGATCGGCAGTATATCCTGTTCACACAGTTTTTCCGAATTGGAGGAATATTCCGTATAATCCAAAAATGCGGACATACCTGGATTATACCCGAATCATGTCAAAACGCGATACAGCGTTTTTTATGATCCGTTATTGGTTATTCGAAAACGTTTTTGCAAGATCCATGTCTATGACATACATGCAGACTTCTTTTGCACCTTGTTCAGTGTAAAAGTACTTTCGGCACAGATTGTTTATTAAATACTCAACTTCTTCCCGAATCCTTTTATCATAGGTCTTGAATGCTTCTTTGTTATAATCTTTAATGGCACGACGGAAATTTTCGTTTTGCAGAAAGGGGTCCAGCACCTTTTCCTTGAGATGGTATACATAACGGTCATGCAATGACTGATAAAGCGCCGTTTGGGTGATATGTTTTTCCTCAAGCATGATTTCTTGGGTTAATGTCTTGGATGCATATTCATTTTGAGTATCTTTTCGAAAAGCAATTCGCTGGGCTCTGTCCGCCATCTCTCCCAACAGGAAGCCTTCAATGGTCTTAAAAAATTCCGGTGTAATTTTTAATGTCTCCCCTGTAAAATTACAGGTTCCAGTTGATCCGATTTCAAAATTGATGGAAAATAGATAATTTTGTATGTCCCTTGAAATTTGTTCGTCATTATAAAGATAGAGCGATTCTTTAACTTCCTGTAAAATCGAATAGTTGTACATCCGCAGCAAAGACTCCAAAAATCCATTGGGAATGGATTCGTTCAGTTCTTTTCGGTATTTGGTAAAAAAATTGTTCAGGACCGACATGCTGATAAGCTTATCTTCTCTGGCATAAGTGGAGTAAAACTCATTAAAAATTTTAATGGAATCGCGACCTGAAAAGCCTTGGGTCCCTTCGGTTTCCGATTCTGCAATAATTTTCCGCCTTCGTTTTGCCGTAAACTTTTTCCGGTCTTCTTCTGAAAGCCATTGAGGGATATAGCCGGTATAAATTTCCATCTTGAGCAGTTGAAGATTCTCATCACAATATCGACCATATTTTTCCGGATCACCGATCCATTCCAGCAATGCTTCGGATTTGATATTCAGCCGTGATGAGATAATAATCCTCGCAAAATTGTGCAAAACTCTAGGCAGGAAATTGTCGTCGATATGCTTTCCGAAGATATTTCGGTAAATCTCAACTTCCGTATTCAAATCCAAAACATAAGGAATGTTGATGGATTCGATGCGGTCTGAAAAGGACTGGAAATCTTTTAATTTTGATTTATCTTCGGGATTCATGAGCGCAAGGAAAAGGGAATTGACGTTTTCCTCAATATCCCCCACTTTATGGACACCTTCGCTGATGATATTGTGCAGTTCGATCAGACGATCTTTGTTGTAAGATTTTATATCCATCAGGGCATAAATGCCGTTGTTCGTTTTCGCATAACGTGAAAAATAGTATTTAACCTGGTTACTGTCTTTTAGAAGATGGTTTATTCGCCTCTGGAGAATGTCATTTTTATAAATATCCTGTTTCAATGGCTTATCGCCGGGATTGAAGACGCTGATACCTTCGCCGATCCGCCGGTTAAATGTATAAGGTCTGGCATAAAGCAGGTTAAAGACCTTCATCGGATTCTTCAGCCGGTTTAACAATGCTTGGAACAAAGAACTGCAAATGGTGCAGGGATTATCTCTAAACACCCACTCATATTCTTTTTCGGTAAAGAGCCTCCACTTTATTTTATCGTTTTTAAACAGGTCATCGAAAAAGGCCCGGCGATGATCTTTGGGAATGATCAAAATCGGATTGTCATGGCTGGGGCAAGGCACTTCAATATCATTATCCCCGGAATTGAGGAACGGTTTTGATATGGATAAATCGTTTGAGTCTTTTGGGGCGTTATTTTGGGTCTGCAGCAATTTTTCAAACAATTGAATCGGTCCGCTCTCATTGTCCTCACCCAAAATTTTTCTGTTTAATTTCCAGACCGTCTCAAAACGCAACCCGTCTTCCGTATTGGTATATTCTTCGAATTTCTTAAGCAGATTGTTTAAAAAAGTACTTTTTCCGCACCCGTGAGGCCCTTCGAATATATAAATTTTATTCTGTTGGGTGCCGCGTTTCAGAGACTCGGCAAGGTTGATCAAACGGTTTGCAAAGAGTCTGTCGGCAAAAAAGGGAGTGTCGGAGCCTTCGATAAAGAGCTTGCTGCAATCATAATGCACAAAACCAATCGATTCGGGATCATCCGGATATTCATTGTGGCCTTTGCCAACATATTTTTTTATCATGTCGTGAAAAACCTGGAAAGCATTTCGTACCACCACGGTTGGTTTTTGGGTGAGCACCTGGAGAAATTCCTCAAAAGAAATCGTTGAACGTCGACTCCCTGCGGTCATGCTCCGTTTGATATTATTCATTGCATTTAAAATGTTGCTCATGATTTGATCCGTCAATGATGACTTCTATAATGGCTTCTTGGATAGTTTCCGATTTTCCATGGTGTACACCACCCGCTCCCATTTCACTTCCTGTTCTCTAATTTCTTTTTGTTGCGGCATTGAAAAAGCGGAATTCATGTTATTATCCTGAGGAACAGGGACCGATACAACCTCGCTCGTTTCCAGCTGAACAGGTCCGCCCCAGAGATATTCGATCCCCATCATCGTATTTGCAATAAACTCTTTTACCAGCGGCCTTTCTTCGAAATGGTGAACCAGATAAAGCGTCCGGTTGTTACATTTCTTCTCGTCGACTTCGATATGGGGCGGATGATACAAGGTATCGATCAACATTTGACGATAGTCTTTTGCTTTCCGGCTCTTGACATAGTATTCCCAAACCATTTTTGCCGAATTCAATCGACGGCCTGCAACAAACAGATTGTTTCTTGAGACAAAATCCTGGTCAACAAAGGTATTGATGAACATGAAATCACAAAAATCATTTCGAACTTTAAAAATAAAATCTTTTCCTTTTTTGGTGTCTTTGTTGTATTTTTTCCTTATGTCGACATCCTCGATTTTTTTAAATTCCCAGTCGTACTTTCCTTTATCGCCCAGATCTTCAATGTATTGAAACAGTCGCATCCCCATGGCATAGGGATTAAGACCCACGCGGGGCAAAGCGGTAACACTCGCATTGACCCGGGCAAAATCCACTTCATGCCCTTTGATACGGTTGTCTTGTAAAAAAAGAGTTTCATGCCAGTAGCTGGCCCAACCCTCGTTCATAATCTTGGTTCTGATCTGCGGCTGGAAAAACAGGGATGTTTTTCGGACAACATGCATCACGGATGTCATCCACCGGTTATCATCCTTTTTCAAAACATCTGAATTTTTGATTAAGAATTGAATGAGATCCCTGTCGGCACCGTTGTTCTCTTTAAGGTGTTTTTTAAAGAGTGTTTCAAACTCAGGGTATCTTATCGAAATGTCAGCAAAAAACGCCTTTTCCCCATGCCCGCTATACGTGACCCTGCATTCATTATATCGATCAATTTCTTTCATGTATTCATGAATTTTTACTTTTTTGACCGCTTGCAGAAAAACATCGAAGTAGTAGTCGAGGCGTTTTGACCGTTCTTCCGATAAGGGACGATTCAAGCGGGAAAGTTCACTGTGATATCCAACCAGATTGTCAATGCCGCGCGTAAACTCAATAACATAATCGACCCACCTCCCCTTTTCAGATCTGAGCTTTGCAATGAGCCGTTTGTCTGAAAGCGCCTGCCCGGAAAAATCATCGTCCCAGGTATGGCGGAAAAAGAGATTATTTTGAAAAAAATCGATATGGGCAAGAACATGATAAAAAATCATGACATTCAACCAGTCCGGGTTGTTATCATTATAAAATGAAATGGCCGGACGGGTATTGATAACGGTTTCATATGGGTTGCCGGGGTAGAGCTCATATCTGCCTTTTTCTTTGAGAATTTCAACGTCATGAACCCAGTAATCGTAAAGCGTCGGAATCATCACCTTCGGGGTAAGTTCCAGAAGGTCGCGGTTTGTTACAATATATTCCAGTGTTTCATCTTCAAAACAAAGCCCGGCTTCCCGTGCTCTGTCTTTGCAGCCTTCCATTATTTTTTTCGTGTGTTGATCGATGAGTTCCATTATGAAATGAGCCTTTTAATCCCCTCGATGATTCGGGTTTCGTCGGCATCTTCCCGCATGACATCGAGCCGGAACAAATCCGGCTTTTCATCCAAGAGGTTTGATTTTTTCAAATATCTTTCTACCTCCGTATCATTGCCGGTGCTGCTTGAATGTTCGGCAATCGTAATTCCGATTCGATTGGCATAGGTCAACATTTTATTAAGTTCAGGGACCGATTCTTTACCATCCGTGTCCCAATCGTCACCATCGGTGCCGTGAAATATATAGATATTATAGTCGATCGCCAGATTCTCTTTTTCCACGATGTCGTTGACCAGACGAAATGCGGATGCCACCCGAGTTCCGCCGGCAACTTTGGAATTGTAATAGGTATAAAAATCATCGACTTCTTTGGCTTCGGTGTCATGAAGAATAAAACGGGATTCAACCTGCATGGCATACTGGTACAAAAGCCAGCTGTATATCAAGACATGCTGTGACACGATCAACCGGGTGGGCTTGCCGTGCATAGACCCCGAATAATCTCGCAGGAAAAAGACCACCGCCTGGGAGTCATAATCTTTTTCCCGCGAAAGAATTCGATAGATTCTATCGCTCGGTGAAATCAGAAAACCCGTGGGATCAATATGAGCGATATCGGGCAAGTTCCCTAAGATGATGTTGGTTTCAACGATTTTCCGCAAGGTTGCTTTTTTATCGATAACCTGTCCGAATCTTGGATTTTTATCGGTCAGATCATAAGTATATCGAGAAAGCGAACGTTTTTTGCCTTTGTCTTTCAGGTTGGGAAGTTCAAAATGTTCGGTAAGGATTTTACCCAGATCATAAGCATTCGACTCCATTTCATGCTGCCCGCCGTCTCCCTCGCCGGATCCTGCACCTCCATGGGTTTCCGGATCATGAACCGGTTGTTCATGAATGACCTCCCCCTCTTCCCCCTCACCGGATCCACCGGATGCTTCCTCTTCCGAAGTTTTAAGTCGTTTTTCATGCAGAAATTTCTCTTCTACGGTTGTGGGAACCACAATGACCTTTTCTTTGTCACCTTTTCGCGGCTTTACCAGCCGGCCCACCCGAATTTTTCGAGGAAAGCCGTCTTTTTCTCTTTGTTTATCCCGTTCCAGCAGTTCATCTATAGATCGTAACCGGTTGACATAAGTGCTTTGCGGCGGTCCCATATTTTGCAATTTACAGAGATCATTGTATGTATGGATATTCAGAAGAGAATCGAATGCAATATGGCTCACACCGGACTGCATCAGGGAAATCTCATGGTGATTTTCTTCTTCCAGCTCGGAAAGGATTTTTTGTTCCTGTTCGGAAGTCAATCCTCTCTTTTTCAGTTCTTGATAATAATTTTGAATGTTATCATTCATGCTGCTTCTTCTCACACGGAATCGGGTTAAACCTCGATTCCGTGTTTTACCTTTCATCTTCTTGCGTACAAAAATATTCGATTGTCTTTTGTGCACAAGTCTTACAGTAATTAAGTTTATCGAGCATCGTCACGATCATGCGATCATAAAGTTTTTGATTTTCCTCATTGGTGCGATTGGCCAGTGCACCGATCAGGCTGCCGGCGCCGGCGATATCGGATTTGAGCCGAACATCGGTGACCGCCTTCACCAGCTCCAGATTATCCATGAAGTCATAATTGGGATCAACCGCGATTTTCTGTCCGTAAATCTTTCGAATAGACGTTCTGAATGTTTCGCGCTGTTCTTCGGTTTTAAGCCCGAGCCTCTCTTCAATACTTTTGATATATCGCTCGTCGATCCGCATGGCATGAAGATCTCCGGTTTGAGGATCCTTGTATTTCCACATTTTGTCGGGACCCAAATTTTCAGCATCAATACCGATGATCATATTCACATAGTTCATCACATCTTTTCGAATGGCAAAGGGTTCATCCATATAAGCGTTGAACATTTCTGTCATCACGCGTTCGCGATACATCCCTTTGGCGGTTTTGAGATCATCTAAAAATTTCATCCGGTCACTGCTGTCCGTTACATAATCGAGAATGACCCTTTCCAATGCTTTATAGATGTCATACGCAAACATGCATTTTCCTTCATTGGTTTCAGAACTCTCGATCATCAGCTGAATAGCTCTTCCCAGGTTTCTCTGTCCAAGCCCCTTTTGACCGAACCGTTTTGTAATATCCGGGTCCTGGTTCAAGGTGTCTATGACTTCAGCCAGAGTTTTGATGCTCTTTTCACCGGCCACTTCACCGGCAGCCAGTTTCATTGTTTCAATGGCCGTCAGTTTTTCCGAACGGGGAAGACGGGTCAGGACCACTGCCACCGAAGCGGCATAATTTAGGTTGGGATCTTTGTGAAGGGGTTCCTTGCTGAATGTCGTCTTGACATCGCTTCCAATGGCATATGACGTGAGATTCTCCTGGAGTTTATAATTTGTGTTATGTGAAACGTAGCAGACCCGACACCGGTCCACAATGGGCGCCTCCTCTTTTTCAGCCATAAAGCGATTATATTCGGAATTATTGCTGGTCGCGATAATCAGTGTATCAATGGGCCATTTATATCCGTCAATTTCAATATTTCTGTTTTGAATGACGCCCAGATAGACCTGAACGAGATCTTTTTTGTTTTTAAAAATTTCGTCGCTGAAATGAATGCCCCCGCCGGCGACTCGAGCCAGGGCACCGCGTCTTAAATCAAAGCGAAACGGGTTGTTGGTATCTGTGATATGGAGCAAGCGCTGGATGGACTCTTCACCCAGCAGATCGACGGCGGAGGAGGTTATTTTGTCTTTGGCAGGATATTTCCCGGTTACCGTCCCCAGGCTTTCGGTCAGCGGAACCGGAACGACTTCAATGAACTTCAACATGTCTTCCATAGTGTTGTTTGAAAATGCTCGGATGTCGTTCCAAATATACCCGCTGCAGGCACCCAGCGGCCGATAATTCTCATAGAAGCCTTCGATTTCTTCATCTGAAAATCCGATTTCTTTGGAAAGAAACATTTTATTGTCATCCATATCTTCAAAGAGATTCATGGCCAGAATCATTGGATCTTCATAGGTTTGGGATTCAATGGAAGTAATTTTCCCATAACTTTTGAGCTTGTCCATGTTGATGAACTTAAACGTGTACTTTCGATTCTTTTCCTTTGACAGGTATTGACGGTATTTACCGCATAAAAATTCGACAAAGAATGTTTTCCCGTTTCCAGGCTCTCCAACAAGAACGTAGGCCATTTCTTTTGAGGATCCGCCTTCAGCGGCATCCTTGACAAAGGAAACAAAACTGTTGATTTCATCATACATACCGATAATATGTTTCTCGCCGGCATTAAAAAGTTTGAAATTGTACGTTGTTTTCCCCTGTACCATCACCTTTTCAATATCACTTTCCAAAATCATTCTGGATACACCTTGAAATGCATTTTCAAAACGCAGTTGGTCTGATTTTACAGACGCCAGATGATCATGAAGTGTATTGTTCATTGCTTGAGCCATTTTTTTCTCCCGTTTCAGATTATTTTTTAAAATCATTGATCCGGTTGTTTTTAAAAATCTTCTGTTTCTTAAAGGGTGAATCAAAGCAAAGATTAAAA
>JARRRC010000010.1:0-14507 GCA_037381105.1 Desulfobacterales bacterium | reverse complement strand
AAAATTTTAGGGTAAGGAGGATGAGGATGAAAAGATGGATGGGTTGTATGGTTATTTTTATTGTGATGATACTCCCTGGAATCAGCCCGGCAGAAGATGAAAAAAAGAATAAGGCACCGGAAACAACCATGGAAGAGGTAGTGGTAACCGCCACAAGACAGGAAGAGAAAATTTCATCTGTGCCGGCCGATATTAACGTCATTACCGAAACGGACATTAAGAATTCGACGGCTTTTGACGTCCCTGAACTTTTAAGAGATCAGGTTGGTGTTCATGTCAATGATATTGCAGGAAATCGGCGAAACTATACGGTCGATCTTCGCGGGTTCGGTGAAACAGCATCGTTAAATACACTGGTTTTAGTGGATGGAAGACGGATTAATGAAGCAGATCTGAGCGGTACCGATTGGTCTCTGATTCCCCTGAACAGGATAAAAAGAATCGAAATTGTCAGGGGCGGAAGGGGAAGTGTTCTTTACGGAGATAATGCGGCCGGCGGCGTGATCAATATTATTACCAAAGAAGGGGAAGCATTTAAAACCGGAGCGGAAATAGACGGCGGAAGCTATGATACCTATAAAGGAAGCGCATATGTGAGTGGAACTCAGAGCAAGTTGTCTTATGCATTATCAGGCAGTTATTTGAATTCGGACGGTTACAGGGATAACAGCGGCACCGAAGCCAAAGACTTTGGGCTTAATCTGGGATATTATCAGAATGATATCGTTAAATGGAACTTTAGCAGCGGTTTTCATAAAGACAGCACCGGACTTCCCGGGGGAATCAAGTCCAGCGATTTTGCCGCAGGGATATCTAGGACGGATACACTGCACCCCGACGATTTTGCCGATGTTGAGGATTATTATTTCATGGGCAGTCCGGAGATTTTTTTCTTGAATGACAGTGAATTTAAAATGGACATCTCATATAGAAAAAGAAATTTTTTGTCCTTCGCTTCGTTTGATGCCGGAAATTTTACAGGCAACACGGACATCCACACATTCGCCGTATCCCCTCAAATTATTTTTAAGGAAGCCATATGGGGACTTGACAACCGTCTGACCGTCGGTTTCGATTATACCGATGACGATGAGGACATCACTAACCGCTCTTTATATTTCGGAGTTTCGTCCACAGGAAAATTTAATCTGAAAAAGAAAAATTACGGTTATTATATCCACGATGAGATCAGGCCATGGAGAAATTTTGCAATATCCGGGGGATATCGATACGACCGGGCTGATTATAAATTCAAACCAAGTGCTACTGAAAATAAAACAATGGATGAAAACCTTTTTACAGCGGGTCTCGATTACAATTTCTATCAAAAATCTTCCATATACTTCAGCTTTTCTCGAAGTTTCAGGTATCCGGTTTTGGATGAACTCTTTGATTTTTTTACAAATACAATTAATACCACACTGATCCCACAAGATTCCCATGATTATGAATTTGGAATTCGTCATTATTTTACACCAACGCTATTTGCGAAAATAAATATTTTTCGGATCGACACGAAAAACGAATTATTTTATAATCCCCTCACCTTTTCTAATGAAAATCTTGACGGCAAAACGCGCCGTGATGGATTCGAGTTTTCCATCACCAAAGCGTTTGATAAATTGACTTTGAGGGGTAATTATACATTCACGGATGCAACCATTCGAAACGGCCAGTTTGCTGACAACGCCATCCCGAATGTTCCGAGACATAAGGCCGCACTCAGCGCCCTGATTGATCTTGGCAAAGGGTTTTCATTGGCAGTTGAAAGCATCTATGTGGGAGAGCGGCCGTTTATCGGTGATTTTTCCAACGATTTCGAAAACCAGGAATCGTATCTGATTGTAAACACCAAACTAAAATATCACTGGAAAAACTTCACGGCGTTTCTGAGTATTAACAATATTACCGATGAGGAATACTCCGAATACGGAGCCATCAGCACATTCCCGATCCGTGAAACGGCGTTCTATCCATCACCCAAGATCAATTTTCTCGCCGGGGTTTCGGCTGATTTTTAATGAAGAATTAAACGTTAAACACCCCATGATGAGCTTCCGCATCATGAAAACAGTAAAACAGGAGAAACAATGCTGCAGCTATTCATCAGCGGAGGGCCGGTCATGTATCCTTTGCTGGCCTGTTCTATCATTGTGTTGACCGTAATCATTGAACGAATTTTATTCTGGATCGGTATGGATAGAAACAGGAACAAGGCTCTGGTGGATGAAGTCCTTGATCTCTGTCGCACCGGAGACTGGGACTCCATCAGATCCAAGACCAAAGGTTCAAAAGATTATATCATCAAGATCCTTGTCACCGGTCTTCTACATCGAGACTTTTCAATGGCCAAAGCCATGGAATCTGCCGCAGCCGAAGAAATCAAGCGGATGCAGAAATATATGACCGTGATCGACACCATGATCACAGTTGCACCCTTGCTGGGGATCTTCGGCACTGTCATCGGAATCATACTTTCCTTTGAGATGCTGGGGACCGCAGGCATCGAGCATCCTCAGGCGGTAACCGCCGGAATTGCACAGGCCCTGATCACCACCGCAGCAGGACTCGGGATTGCAATTCTATCCGTCTTTCCTTTTAATTATTTCAATTCCCGTATTGAAAAAGCAGCGCTTGATATCGAAAAATATGCCACCAGCCTTGAAATCGTTTATGAAAAACTGGCCGATCCCAACAGCAAGCGCAAGGAAGGCCGACAATGAAAATTCACCTTCAGACCAGCAAAAAAGTTAGGATAGAAATGCTTCCGCTAATTGACATTGTGTTTCTCCTTCTCGTGTTTTTTATATATGCCATGCTTTCCATGGCCGTTCATCGCGGACTGCCGGTACTGCTCCCGACCTCTGCTTCCGCTAAAATCGAAAAAGAACTTTTGCTTTCCGTCACTGTAAAATCAGACGGAACCCTATATGTGGACAAGGAACGAATCGACTTTGACGACCTGGCATCGGTTTTGAAAACAAAGGCTGAAAACAGCAAAGACCTCGGCGTCTTGTTATTTGCAGACCGCAACCTTTCCTACCAGAACCTTTTCAGGGTTTTGGATCAAATCAGGATGGCTGGAATTCATAACATTTCGCTTCAGGCAGAATCCGAGCAACATCCATGAAACAGATATTGACAGCCGGATTACTGGCTCTGGGAATTCACGGACTTCTTTTTAGTTTGGATTTCAAGTGGTCCGGAATATCATCCTTTGAAAGCCCAACCCCCATAGTGCTGAACATGACGCTGGCTTCAATATCTGAAAATGCCCCATCCAAACCCGGCGCTGCAAAGAAAGCACCGATTTTAAAAAAACCTCCCATATCTAAGAAAAATAAACAACCGATTCAAAAAAAGCGTCCCTTTGTCAAAAAAACCGGAAAACAATCCAAGCATACCAAACCTAAACCCAAACCCATATTGAAATCATCGCCCCGAGAAATCGTTCAAAATACGGTTCAACCGAAAATCGACAACACTTCTAAAACCATTCCCGAAAATTCCGATAAAACCGCAACATCCGACTTTGAAACCAAACAGGACGGATCAAAAAAGATTTCAAAATCCATTGGACAGAATGGCGCATCTTTATTGCCACTTGAAACCATCCGTGAAGCCAGGCCGATATATCGCTCAAATCCTTCTCCTGAATATCCGAGAATTGCAAGAATCAGAGGATATCAGGGAATCGTATTATTGGACGTTTTAGTGAATGACGATGGTGAAGTGGATGATGTAAAAATCTTTAGAACAAGCGGCCATCCGATCTTGGACAGGGCTGCAAAATCGTCGGTCAAACAATGGCTCTTCGAACCCGGCATGATCGGGGATAAAAAAGTGGGCATGTGGGTCCGGGTACCGATACGATTTGAACTCAAGGATTAACACGCGATGAACAAATCACCATGTCTGGCGATCTTAGGAACAGGTTCCGAAGTGGGAAAGAGCGTTGTTGCAACGGCCTTATGCCGGTGTTTTCTCAACAGGGGTATCCGGGTAACGCCGTTTAAAGCACAAAACATATCCAACAACTCAGGGGTCACTCCCGAAGGCCTTGAAATGGGACGCGCTCAGATCGTCCAAGCTGAAGCAGCAAAAATCCCGCCCCATGTAGATATGAACCCCATCCTCTTAAAACCCACCGGAGGCATCGGGTCACAGATCGTGCTTTTCGGAGAAGCCATTGACGACAGCACAGCCTGCGAATATCTTCAAAATAAAAATGTGTTGTTTTCAAAAGCTTGTAAAGCACTCGATCGGTTGCGCGACACATTTGATCTGGTTGTTATGGAAGGCGCCGGATCCTGTGCTGAAGTGAATCTTGCAGCCGGAGATATTGTCAATTTTCGTATGGCCGAATATGCGGATGCTCCTGTCATTCTGGTTTCGGACATCCACCGCGGCGGTGTATTCGCCCAGATCGTCGGGACCCTGGCATGTCTTTCGAATAAACAGCAAGATATGATTAAAGGGTTTATCATCAACCGATTTCACGGTAATCTCAACCTTTTTGAAGACGGTGTTCATTGGATCGAAGAAAAAACAGGCAAAAAAGTTTTCGGCGTGATTCCTTGGTATAACCACATTCGAATCGAAGCGGAAGATGCCGTTGCCATTGAAAATCCTGTTGCCGCACAAAGGAAAGAATCGAACGCTCCGGCAATCGCTGTTATTCGCCTGCCGCATATTTCAAATTTTACCGATTTCGACCCACTTTTGGATCTTAAAGGTATCGATGTATATTTTATCGAAAGGCCTGAGGATATTTTAAAATTTACGGCAATTGTTCTCCCTGGATCGAAAAATACCCGATGGGATTTACATTGGTTGAAAAATTCCGGATGGGAAGACATCATAAAAGAATATTTTCGATCAGGCGGACCCATTCTGGGCATTTGCGGCGGATACCAGATGATGGGCCGTCTTGTTCATGACTCCCAAGGGTTGGAAGGTTCCCCCGGAACCTCCGAGGGCCTCGATCTTTTGCCGGTTGAAACGGTTTTAAAATCCCCTAAGACCACCACCCGAACACGCTTTTTGTGGGAAAATATCCAGGGAGAGGGTTATGAAATTCACATGGGCGATACCAAAAGGTTCGGCGGCAATCCTCTCTTTAATATATATGAGCGAAACGGTAGTCGATGTATTGCCGAAGATGGATGTGTCACCCATGACTTAAAAATTATGGGAACCTACATGCATGGGATGTTTGACTCGCCGGCAATCACCAGAAAATGGCTGAACACTATGGGCCTTGAACATATTGAAGTCCCCGATAAAAACCGTTTTAGGGCCAAAGATGACACCTACAACCTTTTGGCGGCGCATTTTGAGCACTATATGAATATTGATGCGGTTATGGATTTTATTTAAATGAGGAGAACATTGCGTGAAAATTGAAGAAATCATTGAAAAAATACGACCTGTTGAGGATATTTGGATTCAAAAGGCCAGAGAACGGACAGCTCAGCTGGTGATGCCGGCGCGGGCATTGGGACGACTTCATGAAATTACAGAGCGACTCTGCGGAATCCAGAAGACCATGAAACTTTCGGTGAATCGCAAAGCCATCTTGATTATGGCCGGCGATCACGGGGTTGCGAATGAAGGTGTCAGCGCTTATCCCCAGGAGGTTACCGCGGCGATGGTCCGAACCTTTTTAAGGGGCGGTGCAGGAATAAACGCCATCTCCAGGCATGTCGGCGCCCAGGTTTGGGTGGTCGACATGGGGATTATTCCTGAACTTAATCCGGACTCAATGGACGGCGGGAACCGGCTGATGGTACGAAAAATCGGTCCCGGAACGGGGAATTTGGCCAAAGAGCCTGCGATGACACGTCAGGATGCTGAAAAATCAATATTAGCCGGATTCCAGTTGGCCAGCGATCTTTTTAAGCAGGGTATAGAATTGCTGGGCACCGGAGACATGGGAATTGCCAACACCACTTCCTCCGCGGCCATTGGAAGCGTTATCACAGGTATCAGTCCGAATGGGATGGTGGGTCGGGGAACCGGTGTAGATGACAAAGGATTTTCAATCAAACTGGAAGCGGTAGAAAAAGGAATCCGAATCAATCAACCCAATGCCCTTGACGGATTGGATGTATTGGCCAAGGTCGGAGGGTTCGAAATCGGCGGTATCGCCGGGTGTATTCTGGCCGCTGCCTTTCACAGCCGTCCGGTGGTCATCGACGGGTTTATTTCAACGGCAGGCGCCCTGATTGCCTATTCGCTTTGTCACAGGGTTGTCGATTATATGTTTGGCGGACACTGTTCGGAAGAGACGGGTCATCGAAATATGCTGAGGTACATGGGAATCGAACCGATACTCGATTTGGGCATGCGGTTGGGTGAAGGCAGCGGGAGTGGGCTGTCCATGAGCATCATTGAAGCTGCGGTTCGCGTTTTTAATGAAGTGTTGACATTTGACGAAGCCGGCGTTGCCGATAAGGAGTAAAAAGTCAATTCAGCCTTAGCAGCCAAATTTTTAGAAAAGAGGAAATAGGAATCGTGTGACAATCACATCACAATATTGTTATTCGCTTCTTCGGCAATCAATCGAAGAAGATACTGCCCGTATTCGTTCTGGGCCAAACCGGCCGCCAGATTTGTCAGTTCTTTTTTATCAATGTAACCCAGATTGTATGCGATTTCTTCAATGCAGGATATCTTAAGCCCCTGTCTTTCCTGAATGACCTGAATGTAACTGGCGGCCTGTTGAAGGGCTTCCTGGGTTCCGGTGTCCAGCCAGGCAAAGCCTCTTCCTAAAAGCTCCACCTTAAGTTGTCCTGTTTTCAAATATTCAAGGTTGACATCTGTGATTTCCAGTTCTCCTCTGGCGGAGGGTTTCAGATTTTCGGCGATATTGACCACGTTATTGTCATAGATATAAAGCCCTGGAACGGCATAATTTGATTTCGGCTTTTTGGGTTTCTCCTCAATACCGATGACATTGCCGTCCGAGCCAAACTCAACCACCCCATAGCGCTTAGGATCTTTGACCAGATATCCGAAAATCAGGCCTCCCTTTTCCAGACAAACCGCCCGCTTCAAAATGCCGGTAAGGCTATGCCCGTAAAATATATTGTCACCTAAGATCAGGCACACCGGGTCCTTTCCGATAAACGACTTGCCGATAATGAAAGCCTGGGCCAGCCCTTCGGGCCGGGGTTGTTCTTCATATGAAAAAGAGAGTCCCAGCCAGGAGCCGTCTCCAAGCAGTTTTTTAAACAAAGGCAAATCCTCGGGCGTTGAGATAATGAGGATGTCCCTGATTCCGGCCAGCATCAAAACAGACAGCGGATAATAGACCATCGGCTTATCGTATATCGGTAAAAGCTGTTTGCTGACCACGCGGGTGATTGGATACAGGCGGGTTCCGGATCCGCCGGCTAAAATGATTCCTTTCATATTTATTTCTTCCTTTAAGCCATAATGATCTTTTCCCTATCTCCCTTTATCCCTTTGGTGGCGTTCCGGGTATCGATCACCAGATTGGAATATTCGATGATTTCATCATAGTCATAGTCGCTATGGTCGGTAATGATGATCACGGCATCCATCTCGGCAAGCAACTTCTGAGTAATAGGAGTCGATTCCATTTGGAAATTATATTTTCGGGTGGTATGCAGTTTTGGAATCCAGGGATCATTGTAATTGACAATAGCGCCTTTTTCCAAAAGCATTTTCATGATGGCATATCCGGGAGATTCTCTGTCGTCATCAACATCCTTTTTATAAGCCACTCCAAGAACCAGAATTCGGCTTCCATTGAGGCTCTTTCGACGTTTATTGAGCGCTTCAATCGTTTTTTCAATAACATAATACGGCATTGAGATGTTGATTTCTCCGGCAAGCTGGATGAAACGGGTTGAAAAATCATATTCTCTGGCTTTCCATGCCAGATAAAAAGGATCAATGGGAATGCAATGCCCCCCCAAACCGGGTCCGGGATAAAATGGAGTATAACCAAAAGGTTTTGTTGCGGCAGCCTCAATAACCTCAAAAAGATCGATGCCCATTTTGTGAGCAAGGATCTTTAACTCATTCACCAGCGCAATATTCACGGAACGAAAGGTATTTTCCAGAAGCTTGGTCAATTCGGCCGTCTGTGTGGAAGAAACCGGCACCGCCCGGGTAATGGTGTTATACATTGCCGTGGCCACTCTCAGGCATGAACGGGTAATGCCTCCGACAACCTTTGGGATGTTGGTAGCGGTGTATTTTGGGTTCCCTGGATCTTCTCTTTCCGGCGAAAATGCAAGGAAAAAGTTTTTCCCCACCTTCAAACCGTTTGAAGCAAGACGCGGGAGAAGCATTTCCTGCGTGGTTCCGGGATAGGTGGTGCTCTCGAGTACGATGAGCTGCCCGATACGCAAATTCTCGGCAATGGTCTCTGTTGTTTTTAAAAGATAGCTCAAATCCGGCTCCATCTTTTCGGTTAATGGGGTCGGCACACAGATCAATATACAATCGGCCTCGTTGAGACGGCTAAAATCGATGGTCACATCAAACTGTTTTGCATCGATCATTTCTTTAATAGAGTCGGCGGGAATATGTTTGATATACGATTCACCATGAAGAAGTTTATCGATTTTTCTTGAATCCAGATCAAAACCGATGACGCGAAACCCTTTTCGCCCGAAGTGTATGGCCAGAGGCAACCCGACATATCCAAGGCCGATAATTCCGATTCGAGCCGTTTTTTCCTCGATCAACTCCAATAATTTTAAACATGTTTCATTCTCATCTCTCATATACATGTCCTTTGGGCTTATCTTCAAATTGTAAAATTAATCATTTCAAAAATGGGCAAAAAGACCATTCATGGATGGATACCAGTTAGATTTAGTTGAACACCGATAACAACCAGCGGCTCATCTCTATCGTTTTCTATTGTAATCATTTGATGTTTTTCAATCATTTCAGACTCTCCTGTATATAAAAACTTGCTCCGTCCATTTTTTGTTGATTTGGCTGCGCCTTTAACCACGACCAGATGCATAACCTTTTCGTCGGATTCGATTTCACACATTGCATCGGGATATATATGACGTTTTACAACGCTGAAATCAGGTTTCATTTCCAAAATGGTCAAGGTTCCCCATGAATGATAAGATGTCTTATGGCTTTGATATTCCGGCCGTCCTTTCTCTTTCAGCTTTTCAACGATATTTTTTACATCCCGGCTGGTTTCCATATCGGAAACAAAAACAGAATCCGGCGTCTCCACAACCACCATATTCCGTATTCCGTTGGTCGCAATCAGCCGTTCATAACCCATGATAAAACAATTCCGGGTATTCTCCGAAATAACATCGCCGTCGAAAACATTTCCTCCGGCATCCTTTGGTATGAAATCATAAAGAGATTTCCAAGATCCGATATCGCTCCATCCAAAGTCCGAAGGCAAAACCGCCCCTTTGTCCGTCTTTTCCATAACAACATAATCAATAGAAATGTTTGGAAGTTGTTGGTAATCTTTTTCAGATACCGAGCCTCCTTTGACAGACAATTGTTTCATTTGGCGAAAAAGGTCTGGATGAAGGATGCTTAATTCTTCATCCATTACCGATGATTTAAAAGCAAACATGCCGCTATTCCAAAAGAAGTTGCCGGCATCTATATATTTCTTGGCTGTTTCCAGGTCAGGCTTTTCAACAAATCGTTTTATGGAAAGTGCGCCGGAAGATATTTCCTCGGCGCCCTCAATATACCCGTAGCCTGTTTCCGGATAATGCGGAGTGATTCCGAAAGTCACGATATAACCCATTTCTGCGAGTTTGACGGCTGACGCCAATCGTTCATGAAATACACGTTCATCCCTGATAACATGATCCGCCGGGAAGACACACAACACAGCATCACGCTCCTTTTTGCCGACGAGGCGCATGGCCAGCAGAATGGCCGGCGCGGTATTGCGTCCGCAGGGTTCAGCAATGATCTTATCTTCAGGGGACACACCGATTTCTTTGATATGTCTTTCAATTTCATGAACATGTTCTTTTCCGCAAACTATGCGAATGTTTTCCATATTCAGGAAGGAGGGCAATCTTTTGATGGTGTTTTGAACGAGCGAATTTTCACCAATGAATTTGACAAGCTGTTTGGGATAAAGCTCTCTTGATACCGGCCATAGCCGCGTTCCCGATCCCCCGGCCAGCAGAATCGGATATACGTTCAGTTTCTTTTTCATAAGCGGGAATGCAGAAAATAAAGGAGATTTTAAATTTATTGTAAATAACAGGTCTGTTAGATATTGTTTTTGTTATCGTACCTATCGGCCTGACACGGTTTAAACTTTAATCAAACGTTTGAAGATCAATCAAACACATCAGTCATTGGACAAAATATAACCGTCTTCGTCCCTTTCGATCTTGGTAATGCCGGGATACCTTTTTTCCAGCTCTTTCAAAATGGTTTCATGGCTTTTAACTTTCTGACTCAAACCATCCCTTTCCTTGATCACTTGAAGTAATTCCAAAGCTCTCTTGATCGTTGTTTTTAATTTGATATCATCCCAAGGCTTTAAAATGAATTTATATACCCCCGCCTCATTGATGGCCTTTATGGCCAAGTCAATATCCGCCTGTTCCGTTATCATGATGGTCAAAATGTCCGGATGGGTTATTTTTACTTTTTTTAAAAATTCCAATCCATCTATTTTGGGAATCTCATAGTCACTGATCACCATGTTCACTTCTTGTTTTTCTAAAATATCAAATCCCTCTTTTGCATTTGAGGCTGTGATGACATTGTAGTTATTATCCGAAAGCTCCTGTTGAATGAATTCGAGAAGCAATTTCTCCTTGTCAACAAGCAGTATGGTCTGCTTTTTCATGAATCTCCACCTCCCGATGCATTCTTGCCGGATTCTTTCTGATGCCATGCCCAGGCTGTTTTGAGAATGGTTTCCAGCTTTTCATGTTTGGGCCGCCAGCCCAGCGACGATTTAATTTTTTCGGAACTCGCGATCAGTCTTGCCGGATCGCCCGGTCTCCTTTCTCCTTCGAGAACCGGTATGTTTCTCCCGGTCACCTTCTTCGCCAGCTCTATAACTTCTCGAACCGAGTATCCCCGGTTGTTTCCCAGGTTATAAACATCGCTCTCTCCGCCTGACAAGAGTACTTTAAGCGCCAGCAAATGGGCTTGGGTCAAGTCACTGACATGGATATAATCTCTGATACAAGTCCCGTCGGGAGTAGGATAATCGGTACCGTAAATACTGATATTTTCCTTTTTGCCGACGGCAACCTTTAAAACCAAGGGAATCAGATGGGTTTCTTGAGCATGTCTTTCTCCGATGATTCCGGTTTCATCCGCACCTGCCGCATTAAAATATCTCAGGCTGATATATTTTAAACCGTACGCCGAATCACAGTCATGAAGCATTTTTTCAACGGCGATTTTGCTTGCGCCATATGGATTGGTGGGATTACAGGGGTGTCGTTCCGTTATCGGAATTTCAATCGGTTCGCCATAAACCGCTGCCGTAGAAGAAAAAATAAATCGCTTCACCCCATATTGGACCATAGCACTTAACAGCGTAGTCGTTGCGACCAGATTGTTGCGATAATATTTAAGCGGATTTTCCACGGATTCACCAACGAGCGAAAATGCGGCAAAATGCATGACCGCAGAAATGTTGTGGGTTGAAAATATTCGGTTCAACACCTCACGGTCGCCGAGGTCGCCTTTTATAAATGTTCCCCCGGGTAAAAGGTCCCGATGGCCTGTGGAAAGATCATCCAAGGTGACCACTTCATATCCTGCCGAAAGAAGATCCTTTACCATGTGAGATCCGATATATCCTGCACCCCCGACAACAAAAATCTTTTCACTTTTCATGAATCTCTCCTTTGGAATCCTTATCCTCTTTTTACTATTGGATTCATGGATTTACACTACCTATAATGGGTCTTGATCCAGGTTTGATATTCACCGCTTTTAATCCGATCGACCCATCGGCGGTTTTGCAGATACCAGTCTATGGTTTCTCGTATGCCTGTTTCAAGGGATACTTCCGGTCGCCAGCTCAACGCCTGTTTCAATTTGCTGGAGTCAATGGCATACCTTAAATCATGACCGGGCCTGTCTTTGACAAAAGCAATCAAATCTCTTCGACTCCGAAGATCGGGAAATGGATTGACTTCATCCAGTATATCGCAAATCATTTCCACGAGCTTAATGTTTTCCATTTCACCGCTTCCGCCGACATTGTAAGTCTCTCCGTTTGCCCCATATTTCATAATCATCCAGACAGCCGTGCAATGATCCCTGACATAAAGCCAATCCCTGACATTTTGGCCGTCTCCGTAAACCGGCAGAGACTTCCCCTCAATACCGTTGAGAATCATCAATGGAATAAGTTTTTCCGGAAACTGGTAGGGGCCGTAATTATTCGAACAATTGGATATGCTCACGGGCAGTCCGTAAGTCTTATGGTAGGCGCGCACCAGATGATCCGAAGACGCTTTGGAAGCCGAATACGGGCTGTTGGGTCGATACGATGTGGTTTCCGTGAAATACCCTTCTCGTCCAAGGCTTCCGTAAACCTCATCGGTACTGATATGATGAAAGCGATTCATATGACCGATCCGCGACCTGGCCGATTCCAATAAGTTAAAGGTTCCGACAATATTGGTCTGGATAAAACCATCCGGCTGAACAATCGATCTGTCCACGTGGGATTCTGCGGCGAAATGGCACACACTGTCTATCTGATAATCTTCAAATATTTGGAATATTCGCGGTCCGTCACAGATATCGGCCTGAATAAAAATATACCGGTTCGAATATTCTATTTCAACATCAGCCAGATTTTCCGGATTTCCGGCATAGGTCAGCTTGTCAAGATTAATAACACGGCCCGTATAATCGGATTCCTTTAGGAGATACCGAATAAAATTTGATCCGATAAACCCGCAGCCACCGGTGATCAGCATGTTTTTCATCAGATTATGTTTCCTTTTCCGTCTCTTGTATCAAAATGGTACGAAAATTTGAAACAAATTCATCCACATCTGTTTTCCAGTGGGCCATAATATTGATCCCTTTTTCTTTTAAGTTCCAGTTTTCAAGAATCGAATTCATCGGCCTTTCAGCCGCTGTCGGATATTCCGCTGTGGTGCAAGGAATTACCATATAGGGAACGGCCATTTTTTCGAGGAAATAATGAGCCAATTCATACCAGGTACAATACCCTTCTGCCGATGCATGATAGAGCCCCAAGGCATTCATTTCAATCAGCCTTGCAATCTGTAGTGCCAAGCGATATGACCAGGTCGGTGAACCAAACTGATCATTCACCACATTTATTTTTTTATCGGAATTTTTAAGGGCAAGTTTTAGCATTGTTTTGAGAAAATTGTAACCGCGGATACCATACAGCCATGATGTTCTTACAATGACATGTTGATCGGTTGTCCGGATCACCGCCTTTTCACCCTCGAGTTTTGTCTTTCCATAATATGAAATCGGATTGGTCACATCGGTTTCCACATAAGTCTCCGGAACACTTTTCCGGCCATCAAAAACATAATCGGTTGAAATATGAATCAGGCGGCCGCCATGTTTTTCCACACATCGTGCAAGATTTTCAGCACCGGTCACATTCACCTTCCAGGCCAGCTCTTTTTGGGTTTCGCAATCATCGACTTGTGTATATGCGGCACAATTTATTATGAAGCTTGGGACAAATTGTCTGACCAATGTCTCAACATCTTGATATTCGGCTATATCCATCTCATCAATATCTACACCAAGAACTTCATAAGATTTGTTTAGAATGCTAGCGCAATCAGAGCCCAGCTGTCCTTTGTCACCGGTGATCATTATCTTCATTTTCATTCCCTTCCTGTTAATTTCGTTACGCTATCCTTAGAATTGAGTGATGAAACGCCATAACATACCGTCCTTGCAAAAACGTTTGACTGCATTTGAGGGATCAAGCTATAACACAAATTCGAGACGATCATATTAAGAGGGCTTCTTTTAATTGTAATAATAAAGCAATAATCCCGGTAAAATAAATTGTAGTTTCTCTTTTGTGATTAATTAATGCCCAAAACAATGAAAACGGACATAATCAACGAATTTGGCCGATGAAGAAGACTTCACTGGATATTATTGTCGATCAATATGTCAACTACCTGATTTTCGAAAAAGGATTGTCGGAAAAAACCATAGAATCCTACAGCAGCGATTTATCCAGATATCTCGAATTTCTCAAACAAAAGGGAGTCAAGAAGATTACGGATGCCGAAACCCCTCTGATATTAAAGCATCTGATCGCCTTGAGAAAATCCGGTTTGGGTTCGAGGTCGTGTGCCCGGCACCTCATTACTTTGAGGGGATTTTACAGGTTTCTGGTTCAAGAAAAAATTATCGAATATGATCCCGCAAAGCTCATCGATCTCCCAAAGGGCGGACTTAAGCTTCCGGACGTCCTCTCTGTTTCAGATGTCGATCGTCTTTTAAACATTCCGGATACGAATAAGCCA
>JARRRC010000009.1:0-14411 GCA_037381105.1 Desulfobacterales bacterium | reverse complement strand
AGCGGCAGCAGGCGCCCCGCCTCCGCGGCGGGTCCTGGTCGGGGTCCGCCCCGCGGCGACCGAACAGCAGCCGCCCGGCGCCGAACAGGGTGACCGCGGCGGTCGCCAGGGTGTACAGGCCGGGTCGGTGATGCCGATCTCGGACTTGTCGAAGAATTCAAAATGGTTTCAAAATATGCGAAAAAGGGAGTCAAAATCACAATGACCGGCCCGCATATGCTGGCCAAGGTAGCCCATGACGAATACTACGGCAATATCTCGCAATTCATGCAAGACCTGGCCAAGGTCATCAACCGCAATTTCAAGCAGCTGGAAGCCGAAGGGTGTAAGCATATCCAAATCGATGAACCGCTTTTTGCAATCTCCGATGATGAAGAAGTGCAGTCCGCAGTCGATGCGATTAATCTGGCGTTCGAAGATTTAAAGAAAGACACCTTGACTCAAGTTCATATCTGTCAGGGAAATTACGCAGTCGGAGCCGATTATGACGGCCAGATCGGTCATCGTTATTTTGACACGGGCAGATACCCTGCAAAACTCATCTGCAGCATCAATTGCCACGCGCTCCTTGTCGAACATGACTTTGCGTCCGAATATAAAGGGCTGCTGGGCAACAAGCAACTTGCCGTGGGCGCAGCGGATGTCCAGGATTTGAACATTGAATCCGGGCAGGTCATTGCAGAGCGTATCCGTGAACACAAATGGCTGGCGCCGGAACAAACCTTAATCACCAGCTCATGCGGGTTGAATCACTTGCCGCGTCACATTGCTTTTGGGAAACTGCATGCAATGGCCCAGGCTAAGCAAATATTGGCCAATTAATGGGAGTGTTCAGTGTTCAGGGGTTCAGAATTCGGGAAGGGCAATAAAGCAAAGAAACGCCGTGAGCGGATTTTTATGCAAGATCGATAATTCTACACTACCTAAAAGAAGTGTTCAGGGATTCAGAGTTCAGGAAGGGCAATTACACGAGAAACAATGTAAGCAGATCTTTAAACGAGATCGATAATTATGCTCTGCCTGAACACTGAACTCTGAACACTCACTTTTGTCAATCCACAACCGGTCTGGGAAGGACCTTGGCTCGTTCGGCGATTTCCGGAACCATATGCTCCCATTCAATGGCCATCATGTGAACCCCGTGGACCCCTTTCATCTCCTTGAACTCTTCGATCTGTTCACAGGCGAATTTGATACCCTCGTCGGCCACCTTTCCTTTTTCCGCCCCTTGAAGGCGTTTGATGATTTCATCCGGCACGTCCATTCCGGGAACCTTGTTTTTCATGTATTTGGCCATACCCACGCTCTTCATCGGCGTCACTCCGGCTAGAATATAGGTCTTTTCCGTGAGTCCCATGTCATTGGCCTGATTGATAAATTCCCGGAATTTTTTCATATTGTAAATACACTGGGTCTGAATAAAATCGCATCCGGCTTCCACCTTCTTTGCCAGGCGGTGTGCCCGCCATTCGAACGGATCTGCAAAGGGATTGGACGCCGCACCGATAAACATCTTCGGTATTCCATGAAGATCGGCGCCGCTTAGAAATTTTCCATCATCCCGCATGGTTTTAACCATGTTGATCAACTGGATGGAGTCGATATCAAATACGCCCTTGGCCATGGGATGATCCCCGAATTTTTGATGATCACCGGAAAGGCACAGCATATTCCGTATGCCGTGAGCATAGGCTCCCAAAATATCAGCCTGCATGGCCAGCCGATTACGGTCCCGGCATACCATCTGGAAATTGGGTTCCAGACCTTCCTGAATCAAGATAAGGCAGGCAGCCCAGCTGGACATCCGCACCATGGCGGTCTGATTGTCGGTAATGTTTACCGAATCCACATTCCCTTTCAGATGCTTTGCTTTCTCTTTGACTTCTTCGACATCACAGCCCCTGGGTGGCCCCAGTTCCCCTGTAAATGCAAAATGACCCGCTTTTAAGACTTTTTCCAAATTGCTTCCTGATTTCATTTGGCTTTCCTTTTGTTCTGATCCCTTATGATTCTATGATTCGTTAACTCAATGATGAATTATGCATTAAATCCCACATGAATCCGGTTAAATACCACACCGCTTTGTTTCTCATTACCATATCATCCATCGTTCGACCATTTAGCTTTTCAACCATTAACCGGCCTTCTCCGGTTTTTTATAGCCGGGCTGAATCAATGTTCTCGGAACCTGGTCATTCCATTCCACCGGGGGAGTGTATTTTAAAATATTTTCAAGACGACCCTGCCGCTCCAGACGTTCATAGATCCTGAACCATGCACAGGGTTGTTCCGTGTCGATTTCACAGCTTCCTCTGTTGGTGCCGCCGCAGGGACCGTTGTAAAGCCCTTTGGCGCACATGGTCACCGGACAAATGGCCGCGGTCATGCCGAGGACACACTTGCCGCATGAACGGCACCGTTCCTCATACCAACCCACGGCCTGATTGGCGGACATGCCGCAGGTGTCCACACCCGGAAAAACCGGCTTGTCCGGAAATCGTTCAGCCAGAAACTGAATGCCCACGCCGCATGCCATGGAAAGAATCGCATCATAGTCTCCGACGATATCGTCCAGCTCCTCGAGATATTCATGGTCGCACTGTCTTTCGACGGTCTTGGCGCCGAGTTCAATGGGACTGTTGTCCAACTTTCTGGCCATATCGATTTCGGCATTCAGTACGGCGACCTCTTTTTCACCGCCGGCAAGGCAAACCGCCACACACGTCCCGCATCCCACATTCAGGACTTTTTTATAGTCCTTGATCATCTCTTTTATTTCTTCAAAGGGTTTCCTTTTGGCAACTATCATTTTCCCTCCTAAACAGTCATTTGTCGCCGACCGTTTTTGATTTATCACCCATCATCACACATCCGTTCTCAGGTCATCAATGACTGACGGTCATCGCTTACATTTCCGATTCAGGATGAAAGAGCAACACTTCTTTAAGATCATCGCCCAGATATTCACGCTCATTGGGCCCAAGCACCCCGAGTGACAGACAAATCAACGTCCACAGATGAACGGTTTGCCATGCATGATTATTGATGTCGCTCAAATCATGAATCTGGGCATGGCAGTTGTGGCACGGCGTAATGCAGTAATCCGCTTTTGTCGTTAAAATCTGGTCGGCCTTGAGCTTGCCATAGCCGCGGCGTGCTTCCGGATATCCGGATTGGAGAAATCCTCCGCCGCCGCCACAACAGTAGTTGTTCGACCGGTTCGGGTACATTTCGATGAAATTTTCCTCACCCACTACCGCCTTTACCGTATATCTCAAATCTTCGGCCACCGGATCCCCAAAACTTTTGCGGACCAGCTGGCAGGGGTCCTGAACCGTGAATTTAATTTTCAAGTCCTTGTTCCAGTCGGAATTAACCTTAAGTTTTCCTTCTCGTATCCACTGGGCATAATACTGAATGATGCTCCTGATCTCGAACTTATGCTCGATGTTGAATTTTTTCAGTCCGGCCCGGACTGCAAAAAGTTCGTGCCCTCACTCGGTATTGAGCCAGACCTTGCATTTGAGGTCATCCACGGCCTTGGCTTTCACTCTGACAATATGTTCCCAGGCGTCATTATCCGCCAGAAACATACAGTAATTTTCCGCAGCCCATCCTTTAGTTCCATAAGTCCAGTCAGCGCCTGCCAAATGAAGAATTTTCCATAGAGGCACCATTTCATCCGGTTCGGTCACCGGCTCTCTGGAGTTCTGGTTCAAAAAGAATTCGGCCCCTTCTCTGTTGACATCCGCTTTCATGTCCTTGAACTCAGGCTGGGCCTCCTGGTACTCCTCAAGCACGTCTTCCACCACGAACTGAAAGTCTTCCTCGGATGTTCCCATGGCGCTGCAGGTATCATGTTTTAATGCCATGTCACACGATCCGAGAATACCCTTTGGCCGCTCTTCTCTGGGCCATGCCGCCCGGGCATTAAAGACCAGCTGAGGGATGTCGATCTTCATGGGACAAACATAAATGCACCGCTGGCACATGGTACACATCCAAACCCAAGGTGTGCTTGTTATTTCCTCATCCATTCCAAGGGCAGCCATACGTAAAAACTTTCTGGGGTCCATGTCTTCCAGACCCGTTGCCGGGCATCCGGATGAACAGGCGCCACAGGTCAGACAAAGATTGAGATGCCCGCCTTCGGGAAGCAGCTCTTTTACTTTGTCCAGAAAAATACTCTTCTTTTTGCCGCCTAGTTTAATTGCTTCTTCAGCCATAATATATCCTCCGTTTTTAGGCTTTTGTCGAATCCTTAAGCGGATTGGGACCCAAAGACCGTATGTTTTCGGTCATCTCCTTTGCATAGGCTGCAAAGGTGGGCCCTTCGCCCGAAGATAAATTATACATTCTCACCCTGTCTCCTTCAAGACCAATCTCTTCCAGCAGCATGCGAACATGTTCCACCCGTTCACGAGCCCTGAAATTTCCTTCGTTATAATGACATGTTCCTTCAAGACAGCCAACAACATAGACCCCATCAGCCCCTTTCTGAATCGCTCTCAGAAGATGTATGACATCAATCTTTCCGGTACAGGGAAGTCTAATGATTTTAATGTTTGCAGGATAATCAAGTCGCATGGAACCTGCCAGGTCCGCGGCCGAATATCCTCAGTAATCACAACAAAATGCTAAAATGGTCGGTTCGAAATCAGCCATCACATCCCCTCCGCTTCGAGTAAGGCGTCAATTTTGCACATTATTTGATCATCATCATAAAAACTCAAATGAATGGTCTGCCGCGGGCATATGCTGGCGCAAACGCCGCATCCATGACAGATCGCTTCATTGATCTCAATGACTTTTTCATTGACATTAAATTCCGGCACGCCGAAGGGACACGAACGGACACAGGTCAAACACTTGACGCAATGGTCCACATCCACCTTGGCCGTAATGGCCGAAAGCTTAATGGCATCTTTGGCAAGAAACGTCGTCGCCCGTGAAGCTGCCGCCTGGGCCTGTGAAATAGCCTCCGTAATCAGTTTGGGACCGTGGGCGGTCCCGCATAAAAAGACGCCTTCACTGGGCATGTCCACCGGCCGGAGTTTTACATGAGCTTCGATAAAGTACCCTTCGGTATTTCGGTTCAGCTTCATAATCTGGCTCATCTCTTCGGTATCTTCAGCACGCATTCCGGCGCTTAAGGCCACCAGGTCTGATCTGATTTCAATATCTTGCTGCAAGATATGGTCCTTAACGGTAACCATTATTCCTTCGGACGAGCTTCGAAGATCCGGCGGTGCATCCTTGTCAAAACGGATAAAAATAACCCCCTGCTCTCTGGCTGCCGTGAAATAATCCTCAAGAAGCCCGTAGGTCCGGATATCCCGGTACATCACATAGACCTGAGTGTCCGGATTCACCTTTTTGATATGAAGGGCATTCTTGACGGCATTTTGGCAGCAAATTCGGGAGCATTCAACATTCTCGTCATTTCGGGAACCAACACACTGAATCATAACCACACTGTCAAGGTCGGCGGCACCTTTCTCTTCCAGCCTATCGGAAAGCTCCACCTGGGTCATCACCCGCTCGTCGTCTCCGTATAGATATTCCTTGGGCCGGTATTCTCCGGCACCCGTAGCCACAATAAAAACGCCGTGCTCTATTTTCCTTCTTTCTTTGCCGGCGCCCAATGCCACTTCTGTAGCGAAATTTCCCTTAAACCCTTCGAATCCTACGATCCGGGCCTCGGTCAACACCTCGATTTTATCGTGGCCGCTTACCTCATCAATCAGGTTTTTAAGATAGGCTTGAACATCCGCCCCTTCGATGGTATGGTGAAGTTTTCGCGAAAAACCGCCGAGCTCGGCCTCTTTTTCAAGTAATACCGTATTAAATCCCTGATTGCCCAAACTCAGCGCGGCGTTCATTCCGGCAACGCCGCCGCCGATGACCATGGCCTGTTTGTTAATGGGAACCACTTTCTCATGAAGGGTCCTTAACGTTGCGGCTCTGGCCACAGCCATTCGGACCAGGTCTTTGGCCTTTTTCGTCGCGACCTCGGGATCTTTGGAATGAATCCAGGAATTTTGGTTGCGAATATTGGCCATTTCAAACAAATATTTGTTTAATCCGCAGGCTTCCAATGTTTCCATGAACATGGCTTCGTGGGTTTTAGGACTACAGGATGCCACCACCACCCGGTTGAGATCATGTTCGATAATTTTTTCTTTGATCTTGTCCTGGGTGTCCTGGCTGCAGGTAAACAGGTTTTCATCCGTATAAACCACATATGGAAGGGTCCCGGCATACGCCTTTACCGCAGGAACATCCACTATCCCGCCGATGTTGATGCCGCAGTTGCAGACAAATACACCGATGCGAGGATCCTGACCGGTAACATCCATTTCTTTGGGAATTTCAACCTTGGGGATGTCGGTTCCCCGGGCTTCGGCCAGTTCGGCGCCGGCCAGACAGGCGGCTGCGCTGGCTTCCGTGACCGATCCGGGAATGTCTTTGGGTCCCTGCAATACGCCGCAGGTATAAATTCCGGGTTGCGATGTGGCCACCGGCGCAAATGGATTGCTTTCCACAAAATGGTATTTGTTCAGTTTAATGCCGAGACGCTGGGCAAGTTCGGCGGCATCCGGTTGAACCTGAAGCCCCACGGAAAGCACCACCATGCTGAAGGTTTCTTCTTTCATCTTACCGGCCTCATCGGCATATTGGATAATCAGATCGCCGGTTTCCGGAACTTCGATGATGCTGTGCACCCTGGCTTTGATAAAACGAACACCGTCTTTGTCACGGGCTCTCAAATAATATTTTTCGTAATCCTTGCCGAATGTCCGCATATCCATATTAAACACCGCGCAATCGAGTTCTCCGTGGACATGCTCTTTGGCGATCATGGACTCTTTAACGGCATACATGCAGCATACCGAAGAGCAGTACCCGTTGCCGCACCGGTTGGTGTCCCGGGATCCCACGCATTGCAGCCAGGCGACGCTTTTGGGCTCTTCCCGGTCAAGGGGCCGCATCAAATGACCGAAATAGGGACCCGATGCACTCAGGATCCTTTCAAACTCCTCACTGGTTACCACGTTGGCGTATTTATCATATCCCAGATAATCAAGATCTGAAGGGTCAAAGCCGCGGCTTCCCACCGACAGTATCACGGACCCCACCTTAAGGGTGCTTTCACGCTCGGCGTCATCGTACTTTATCGCCTTGGCGATACACATGTTTTCGCACAGACCACAGCCGATGCAGGTATCGGTATCGACGGCAAATGCCAGCGGCACCGCCTGGGCATACTCAATATATGTCGCCCTGCGATCATCGAGCTTCATGTTGTATTGGTTGACCGCGGTTACCGGACAGTGTCTCGCACATTCCCCGCATCCCGTGCATTTAACGGGATCGATATAACGGGGATGGTTGACCAAAGAAACTTCGAAGTCTCCGGGCTTGCCTTGGATACTTTTGACTTCGCTGCACATCACCAGATCGATATTAATATGCCGGCCGACCTCGACCAGTTTCGGTGAGATCACTCACATGGCACAGTCGTTGGTGGGAAACGTTTTATCCAACCGCGCCATCATCCCGCCAACGGTCGGCGACTTATCTACCAGATACACTTTATATTCTGAATTGGCCAGATCCAGCGCAGCCTGCATTCCGGCAATGCCTGCGCCGACAACCATAACCGACCCGCTTTTGTTTGTCATTTTTCCTCCCTTACGAATTGAAAATTGTCGATTGATCCATTTAAAAAGTTTTCATTCTTCAATCTTCAATTGCCAATCCTTATAATACTGCAAATACCGGGATGCGATCTTTCATTCCCGTAAACTCGACTTTGTTTGTCTTTTCCAAATCCGCCAAAAGGTAGGAAATTCTCTTGAGATCGAGCCCGATCTTGTTGTGAATATCCCTGACGGAAGTATGTCCTTCTTTTACAGCTTTATATATCAAGTTCTTTTGATATTCTCTTTCGAGCACCGCATCGAGAATGGTCTCAAAACTCTTGACATCCCATTGACGCCCGTAAACATCTCCCTTGGATGTAATTTTGACTTCCTTTCCTACCATCCATCTCAGTGTCTCTCCGGAAAGGGTCATCTCGGCGGCGGCAAGCTCATATTCAAAGGCATTTGGATCGAATTTTCCTTTAGTTTTAACCACTTCAGTGGCATTGATAACGACTTCTACAAACCGCTGGGCCTCAGCCGATGACACCCATGCCAGATGAAGCCGCTCTTGACCGATACCGGCAAGGTCAAACAGTTTTTGGGTCAATCGGATTTTTTTCTCGGCCTGAACATTACCTTCCAGGTAATGGCAATCACCGAAATGTCACCCGGCCACCAGAACGCCGTCGCACCCGTCCTTGAACGCTTCCAGCACGAATATCGGATCGACCCGGCCCGAACACATCACCCGAACGGTTCGAATACTGGACGGATACTGCAATCGGGAAACACCCGCCAGATCGGCGCCGGCATAGGCGCACCAGTTACACAAAAAAGCAACGATCTTAGGTTCAAAATCTGCCATTATATCACCCTTAGCTTTAGAGGTTACAGGTTATGGGTTATGGGTAATAGATAATAACATTAAGCTGAATTCTTTTTTCTATAACCCCTAACCGATTACCCTTTACCTGTTGAATATTTATACTGCCGCACAAACCGATGCAATAATCTGTGCATCCCGGAAATGGAGCATATCGATCGCATGCTGCGGACATGATGCCGCGCAAAGCCCGCATCCCTTGCAGGACGCTGAAATATTTTTGGCGCGATAGCCTTTTCCCTCAATCTCTTCCAGTTCGATGGCCGCAAACGCACAAACTTCCGTGCAAAGTCCGCAACCGATACATTTATCGGCATCCACCTGGGAAACCAGCGGAGAAATCTTAACGGAATCTTTTGCTAAAATGGTCGTGGCCCGGCTGGCTGCGGCCATGGCCTGAGCGATGCTTTCGTCAATGCCCTTGGGATAATGGGCCAATCCGCACAGGAAAATGCCGTCGGTGGCAAAATCTACCGGCCGCAGCTTGGCATGGGCTTCCATGAAAAAGTTCTCGGCATTGAGCGGAATTTTATAAAACTCCGATATTGCGGCATTATCTGCCGGTTCTACAGCCGTCGCCAGATTGACGTAATCCGCCTTTATGGAGATATTCTTTTGCAGAATCGGGTCAAACACATCCACTTCAAGCCCGTTTTCGATTTCCTTTACTTTAGGTTTATTATCCAATGAATACCGAATAAAAATAACGCCCATTTCCCGCGCCTTTTTATATAGATATTCTTTTTCGCCATAAGTTCGGATATCCCGGTAAAGAATAAAAACATCGCTGTCCGGATGCTGTTCTTTGATGGAAATGGCTTGCAATACGGAAGCGGTACAGCAAATCCTGGAACAATACGGCCGATTGTCGTCCCTGGATCCTGCGCACTGGATAAATACGATACTTTCGGCATTTTTCAATTTTTCCGGATCGTGTTCCAGATCGTGCCAACGGGTCACCCGGGAATTTTGACCGTAAAGGTACTCATCGACATCTGCGGCCTTTCCGCCGGTAGCAATGATGGTCACGCCGTGATAAACGGTTTTCGTGTCCTTTCCATTGGCCACCTGGGTTTCGAAGTTGCCCACAAATCCCGACGCACCCTTTATCTCCGAATCCGTCAGCACCTCAATGTCCGGATGCCGCGTCACTTTATCTACCAGACCGGAGAGATACTCCTGAACATCCTGGCCCTTCCAGGTCTTTATTAAATCCTTTGCAGCCCCGCCGAGTTCCGATGATTTTTCCACAATGGTCGCCGGGAAACCTTGGTCGGCCAGGCTGAGTGCAGCAGTCATGCCGGCGACTCCGCCGCCGATAACCAGCGCCGACTTGTTGATGTCTACGGAAATGTCGGGAATCGGCTCCAGCAGCGAGGCCCTGTTAACCGCCATCCGAACCAGATCCTTTGATTTCTCAGTGGCGCTCTTTTTATCGTTCGCATGCACCCAGGTACACTGATTCCGGATATTGGCCATGTCAAAAAGATATGCATTGAGGCCGGCATTCCGTATGGTTTCCTGGAACAACGGCTCATGGGTTCGCGGGGTACAGGCCGCCACCACAATGCGGTTTAAATTTTGATCTTTGATCACCTCGACCATTTTATCCTGAGTGTCCTGGCTGCAGGTGAACAGGTTTTCTTCGACATAAGCGACGTTGGGCAACGATTTCGCATATTCGGCAATGGCCGGAACATCGGCCACACCGCCGATATTGATACCGCAGTTGCAGACAAAGACGCCGATTCGGGCTTCCTTGCCGGATACTTCGCTTTCTACGGGAAATTCCTTTTCACGGACAAGAGATCCCCTGGCGTTCGCCAGACTGATGCCTGCGCTGCAGGCCGCCGAACTCGCTTCCATGACCGACTCCGGTATGTCTTTCGGCCCCTGGAACGCACCGCAGACATAAATGCCTTTTCTAGGGGTTGCAATGGGGTCAACACTGTTGGTTTTACAAAAATTGCCCTCGCCGAGTTCAATGCCGAGCCTTCTGGCCAAACCGGCAATTTCTGAAGAAATCTCCATGCCGACAGACAGAACAATTTGATCAAAAATCTCGGTTTTGATCTCTCCCTCGTCCGTCACATATCGAACTTCAAGGTCATCTGTTCCGGGAACCGGGTCAACGGTATGCACACGGCTTCGGACAAACCGCACCCCGTGTTTTTCTTTCGCTGCTTCGTAATATTTTTCAAAATCTTTCCCGTGGGTGCGCATATCCATGAAGAATACGGCGCAGTCCAGATTATTCCCGGCGTGCTCTTTTGCAATCACCGCCTCTTTCACGGCATACATACAGCACACCGAAGAGCAATAGGCATTGTCGCATCGATTCATATCCCTGGAGCCGATGCACTGGAACCAGGCGATCTTTTTCGGTTCTTTATGGTCCGACATTCTGACCAAATGCCCCTCGGTCGGACCCGTAGCGGATAAAATCCGCTCGAACTCGATGGACGTCACCACATTCGGGTGCTTGATATAATTATAATTTTCAAATTTAGACGGATCAAAGGGTTTAAACCCCGGGGCCAGAATCACCGAACCGACTTGAAGTTCCAGCGTCTCGGGTTTTTGGGCATGGGTCTCAAGGGTGACGGCTTTGGGGCCGCAGGCCTCCACGCACTGGTAACATTCACAGCAATACCCGCAGTTCAGGCATCGATGGGCCTCGGCCTGGCCGGCATCCGCTTCGTATCCCAGCTCGACCTCTTTAAAGTTCCCTTTGCGCTGTTTGAGCGAAAGTTCGGGCATTTCGGCCCGGGCTTCTTCTGCAATCCCGAAAGGAATCGGACGATATACCGGATTGTCATTCACGATCGGTTCCCGCCCTTCTATCATATCCCGGCCGTCAATATATCGAACAATGGATTCCGCGGCCTCTTTTCCCGCGGCAATGGCGCCGATGGCCACCCATGGCCCGGTCTGGACGTCGCCGCCCGCGAACACCCCTTCCCGGCCGGTGGCATAAGAAATCGCGTCCACCTCGGTGGTCCCCCACCGGGAAAATTCAACCCCTGAAATATCTTCGACGGCCGAAAGATCCGGCCTCTGTCCGATGGCCGGAATCAGTTGATCGATATCTATATCATATTCCGTCCCCGGCACCGGAACCGGCCGCCTTCTTCCCGATGAATCCACATCGCTCAGCTCCATCCGGATGCAGCGGAGCCCGACCACTTTACCGTCCCGTGTCAAAATTTCCTGGGGCGCTGCAAGATACTCGATGGTAACGCCCTCGGCCTCGGCAGCGGCGATCTCTTCTTCCCAAGCCGGCATTTCGGCCCGGGTCCGCCGATACACGATGCTCACATTTTCCGCCCCCAGACGAACCGCACAGCGCGCCACGTCAATGGCCACGTTACCCCCGCCGATAATGGCGATATTCTTACCGACATCGGCCGTTCCGGTGAGGTTCACTTCCCTTAAAAAATCAACCCCCTGGCGAACGCCGGCGGCCTTCTCGCCGGGAACCCCCAGCTCGATGCCCTTATGGGCACCGATGGCCAGATAGACAGCTTTGTAACCCTGCCCGAACAGGTCGTCCACCGTCAATTCCGGTCCCAGGGGCGTGCTGGTCTTAATGTCAACGCCCAGGTTGGTGATGACTTCAATTTCCTGATCCAGAATATCCCTGGGCAACCGGTGCTCGGGTATCCCCACCCGAAGCATCCCCCCGGTTACGGGCAATGCCTCGTAAATGGTGGACAAAATTCCCTTGCGCGCCAGATGATACGCAGCGGACAAGCCGGCCGGCCCGGAGCCGATAATGGCCACTTTTTCGTCCCTTGTCGGAAGGCAGGCGATCTCAATATCCCTCGGATCGAATTGATCCGCCGCCAGCCGCTTGAGATTTCGGATGGCCACCGGCGAATCAACGTCGCACCGTCGGCAGGCATCTTCGCAGCCGTGAGGACAAATCCGTCCCAGCACACCGGGCAGCGGCAGGTCTTCCATAATAATTTGAAGGGCTTGTTTATATTTGCCCTGTCCCACCATCTGAACATACGCCTGAACGTTCAACCCCGCGGGACAGGCCAGGCGGCATGGCGCCTTGTCTGCTTTCTGGATGGCAAATGCCCCGGGAATCGCCTGGGCGTATTTTTTATATGTCGCCTTTCTTGTGCTAAATCCCTGGTCATACTCGCTGGGCAATGAAACAGGGCATACTTCGACACAATCGCCACAGGATGTACATTTGTCCGGATCAATATAACGGGGGGTTTTATGAACGGTGACTTTAAAATTTCCTTCAGTACCCTCAACCTTATCAACCTCGGCACAGGTAATGAGGTTGATGTTGAGATGCCGGCCGACCTCGACCAGTTTGGGTGAGATAATTCACATTGCACAATCGTTGGTGGGGAATGTTTTGTCCAGTTCGCTCATCACCCAGCCGATTGCGGATGATTTTTCCACCAGTTGAACCAGATATCCGGAATCCGCCAGGTCCAGTGAGGCCTGCATTCCGGCGATTCCACCTCCGACAACCAGGACCGATCCGAGGATCTTATCAGTCATGTGAAACTCCTTATGTTGCAGATTTGATTAGATAAAGAAGATTGGATCTAAATTTCATTCACTTGTGAATCCATGGATTTCAAGCAAAGAATTGTTTTACTCCCTATATGTTAAATTTGTCAACCAAAATTTAATACATATCCCTAAAATGCCTGTTAAATTCATCACTCGAAATTTAACACCTGATGAAATGAAACCTGTTAAATTTGTCAACCGGCTGAACCCGGGACGAAAAAGAGCCTTGAAACAGATCATGGGTCGTGCTAATTTCCACCCATGAAAAATCACACATCTCCGGTTATGAATATTGCTCTAGTGGGCGGGGGTAATTTTTGCAAAGAAATTCTGGAAAAGACCACTTTCGACGACAAACAGCAAGGCGCCAGCGCCGCCATTGTAGCAGTATCTGATCCTGATTCCAAAAGTCCGGGCATGGTGCTTGCTGAAAAAATGGATCTTTTAACCTTCACTGATTTTCACGAACTGTATGCCCCTCGATACAATATCCATCTGATCATTATACTTACACCGGACCAGCATCTCTTTGAAGATATTCTCAAAACCAGACCGGATCACATCCGCCTCATGGCATATGATGTCTTTAAGATCTTCTGGAAAGCCATCGGAAGGGAGGAACAAAAGCTCAGAGAACGAACCAAAGAGATGGAAACCATTCTCAACGGTATCCAGGAGTTTATACTGGTCATTACCCCTGAAAAGAAAATCATAGATGTCAATGAAACCTTTCTGGAAAAAATGTGTTATACCCGAAACGAAGTTATCGGGAAAAAATGCCACGAAGTCTACCAAAAAAGCAACACGCCCTGCAGTTTTGATGATATCGTCTGTCCGCTAAAAAAAGTTATAGACAACAAAAGACCGGTGACAAAGGTCATGTCTCGTCTTAACCACAATGGTGAACGTCGTTACGTTGAGATTACCATTTTTCCCATATGGGAAGGTAACGGTCAAATCTCAAAATTTATCGAAATCAGCAGGGATATTACAGAACGCAAATTAGAAGAAGAGAAAATCACACGACGCCTGGAGCAGATGGTGGAAGAACGTACCCGCCAGTTGAAAGAAACCCATGTCAAGCTGATCCATCAGGATAAGATGGCGTCTCTCGGAAAACTGGCGGCCTCTGTGGTCCATGAAATCAACAATCCCAATGCCGGAATATTAAACCTGATCATGCTCATCAAACGGATCATCGACGAAGGTCCCCTCAGCCCGAATGATGTCGAACAATTCAAACGATATCTTGTCCTTATGGAGACAGAAACCCGTCGGATCGGCCGGATCGTTTCAAATCTGCTGGCGTTTTCCCGGCAATCCAAAATGCTCCCGAG
>JARRRC010000008.1:12018-34323 GCA_037381105.1 Desulfobacterales bacterium | reverse complement strand
CCCCATCCATTTTGGAAAAAATATAATTCCAAAATGGACGGGGGGGCGATATCTAGAGTTTCGATGAAGCCCGTCAGCGGGATGTATTCCGGGCAGGGAGAAGATAATAAAAAGAGGTGCGATTTATCGCATTCGCTCATTTAATGGATTATGGTTCAATTTCATGTGCAGGGTGTGGTTTTGTGATTTAAGGTTGAATTACAATAGGCGTGCCGATATCAACGGCCTCCCATACCTCATCCATGTCTTTGTTTGAAAGGGCGATACAGCCGTCGGTCCAATTGAAAAGCTGAGTGATGGAAGACGGCCAGCCCGCGCCATTTTTTTGTCCGTGGATCATAATCTGGCCACCGGGATCAACGCCCAATTCTTTGGCACGTTGCTTATCCCGCTCATTTGGATAGGAAATATGAATTGATTTATAAAAATCGCTGTCAACCTTCTTGTAATCGAGTATATAACGTCCTTCAGGGGTTCGTTCATCGCCTTCTTTAAGTTTGTGTCCTTTTGGATTAACGCCGAAAACGACATGGAATGCTTTCAGTGTTTTACCTTTTCTTTTAAGATATAGTTTCGATTCTGATTTTTTCACCAGAACCAGGTCGGCCTTCTCAAAGCAGGCGGCATGTTTCGGTATTAGAATTATAAATATGAAAATCGCAAGCCTCATTTCTTACTCCCGGCAATGGGTTCAACTCAATGTTGGGGCTCGTGTAATTTTGAATTAACCCATTCCCGTGCATCCTCTAATTTGCGAAAAACCCTCGTATCAAAGGACGGGTCATATGTTTTTGCCTCCCACATGCGGGCGAGACCAAAAATCAGGTCTTGGTCAGTCACCACCGCGATAAGCATACCCGGATTAATTTCAAAGGCTTTTTTATCTTGCAATGAAATCATATCTATCTCGTCATTGGAAACCAGCAATTTTTCAACAGTTGTAAAATCAACAATCTGATATAATATTTTTCTAATTTTTTCTTCTGTTTCATAAAGTTCATCATTGATTTCTTTGATTTCACTTCCCGTGACGATACCTTTGCACTTGGCCAAAATACCACCATTTTCAAGATAAAAAAGTTTTACCGGCATAGCGTAAATTCCAAACAAATAATTTGATTTTTATTTGATGTAATATCCTGACACCCCCCAAATCCCATCCTTGTCCATCATGGGGGTGACCGTTTTTACTGCCATTTTCTTGTTTTCAAAGGAGGTCTTGAACTGGATGATCACGTATTCGCCGTCTGGGGCGCCAGGCAAAGTGGTCTTGTAAATTTGTGTTTTCACCTTTCTCGAAATCAGTTTGCCCATAGGCTCCCGCACAGCTTTCAGTGATTTCTCCCACAACTGACGTTGAACCGTATCTCTAAACAATTCAGAGGCTTCTTTCCAGCTTTCGGCATATTTTTCATTGTCAATCAAAGCGAGCCATTTATTAGCTGCAAAAAGGGCAGCCGCTTCCTTTTTTGAATCGGATGGAAAGGCGGTGATAGCCGAAAAAATCAATCCGATTGTAATCAAACTTGCGATTGTTCGAATCATCTATAATGCTCCCAACATGCCCAAAATTCCCACCATATATTAATGGGGTCCGGCCTCAAGTTCAAGCTCTGTTTTCATTTCCTGTTCCATCGCCCGTATACGACGCACGACATTTTGCATCACCCTTTGAGAATATTCACCAAGCCTTTGCATAGCGGCTTGCTGTTTATTGATATATAATCGGCCCAATTCAGACTCAAAAAATCGTATTAAGGACCTCAATTCCTCATCAGAATATATTGATTTGATAATTTTCAAGTGGTTTCCTTTGATTTTTTCCCACGTCAATTCCTCAATTAAAATATTTGCCATCTTGTTACTGTATTTTTCGAGTAACTGGTGATCATTTCCATTTAACTTCTTTTCTTTTGAAAGTCTATTTATTTGCTGCAACATCTGTGTTTTTAGTATACCAAGCAATTTGCTGTTTTGTTCCTTTTGCCGGGTAACAACCAGAAACCTTTCTGCAAGGGCATCCGATTCATCTTGATTTGCATTGGAATTAACAGGAACTGACAAAAAGAATAATATCAGAATCATTGTAATATATCTCATATCATTTCCTTTTTTGTTTTAGGCCTCCATCGGTCGCGAGATCGCCCGCAATTCCTTATTATAAGAAAGCTTGCGATGTCATCTCAATGATGAACCACAGTGCCGTTCGCACCGACGAGAAGTAAAGTCCTGCCAGTTGAGCCAACATGACAGCGCAAATGCCGTTAGCCCCAGAATCAAAACTGCCGCATCCACGACCAAAGGGTTCCATGAAAATCCAGTAAGTTTATCTACATAGTATTTGACATATGAATACGGAAGGTTCGTCTCTCCGAGTTTATGCTTGATTTCCCAATGCCAATCCGTAGAAGGGCAGTAACCCCATCCGTAAAATGCTCCCAAACCAAACCAGGACAAGAAAGTCAGGCTTATCGTTATCAAATGAATGCGCCGTGTCCTTGTCCACGCCCAACCGGTTAAATTAAACAGAATCAGACTGCAATGAAACACGATGAAGAAATAATCAAGTAACGTGTACATTCAAATCTTTTATAAGTTTCAAGGGGCCGACCGCGTTGACCGGTTAAGGGCAGCCCGGTTAAACGATCGGAAATCGGAAAACGCATGGAACCGTCTGATAGAGCCACCGTTGCGCGCGCTTGATAGGGTGCAATGCGATGCTTTGCAAAATCCGCCATGGTCCGACTCTGATCGATGCCAAAATACGACGTGGAAGAAGACAGATGATTCATGAGCAGGCGAAACGCAAAACGGCCCGTACCGCATCCCGGTTCAAAAACCGTTTTAATCTTCTCGAATTCCGCATGAGCGATCAGGTCATTCAGTGCCGCATCTTCATAAAACGCCTGCACATCCTGTTTTTCCCGAAGCGGTCGTAAAAGGTCCTTGCTTGATATCGTGTCAAGACCATTACTTATCACCATGCTCTGCTTCTGCCCCAAAAATACTGAATTGATCCCTTTGTGTCAATTTTTATTCATTATGCAGCGGATTGTTCCCAAACCGTATTAAGATTATATCGTGGCTTTCATCCGATTCAGGCACTAAAAGGTGACCATCAGGTCGGCGGAGGCGATGTTTTTCGGCCGTTAATAAAGGATGGGCTGATTTTCGTTCCGGGCAACGGGAGTGAACATAACGTGGACGATAAAGGCATGTTTTTTTAGCTTTGGGTTGATTTCTTCTGGTCTGAAGTTTCGGAAAGCGCTGCTCTCAGAGCTGATACAAATTTAGAGAAAGCTCCAGCTGCACGCCTTTGCTTGTCCGTCCGCGGTTACAGATATTCGACGGACTTGTCCCCTGTAAGCCGGGACCCGGACTATTCGTTGCTGAAAAACCGGCATTTACTATGCGTGTCTTTACAAAAGTCTTTAGATCCTGATCGATACCACCGACATATACGACTTCTTTATTACCCCCGCAACCGTGCAAACACAGGACTATGCGTGATTTTCTAACCAAATCATCGGCTTTGGGCTCATCGAAATTTTCGCTGGTGATATGAAGATCAGAGTTGTTCCTGTTTTTAATCCCTTCGAACGCATAAAATGAATGTTCATGGCCGGCTACGGCATCGGCAATTTCGGATGTCCCTGGTTCGATATCTCCGCCATGCGGTGCAATCACGGTAACACCCGATTCCCCCTGTCGGGAATAAATTTGATAATCTTTCCCTTCGGTTTGATGCCGTCTTAACTCATTGTAATTCTTGTATCTGTCCATTTCAAATAAAATAAGAGCGTATAACTCAAGTTTCGCGCCCCGATTTTTTGTAAGATCATAACATGAAAGGGTTTTCACCGGAGGTTGGCTGAGAATGATCATCGCCATGTGTTTTCAAAATCGGTAAAGTTAAAATCGTTTAATGAGATGACTTTCGCATATAAAACCGCCAAGGCCGCCATGAATGCTGCATGTACATTCTCGGCCTCAACGACTATGCCCTTATGCTGAAGGTTCCGTGTCGCGCAGGCATCTTCAATGACAACACAGTTGAAACCTAAATCGAAAGCAGCGCGTGTTGTTGCGTCAACACACATGTGACTCATGGCACCGCATATAACCACTTTTTCGATATTTGCACCATTAAGATGATTGAGCAGGGGTGTATCTCTGAAACTGTTTGGAAAATTTTTCTGAACAACAATTTCATGCGGAAGCGGTTCGACGGATTCATGTAACTTCACGCCTTCTGTGCCCGGCAAGAAAAACGCCGCACCTTTTCGCTTTGAAATATGCTGCACATGAAAAACAGGCAATTTTGCTTTTCGAAATTTATCGAGCAGTTTCCCGGCATTATTTGCAGCCTTTTCCATGCCGACAAGCTCCATTTTGCCACCCGGAAAATAATCCTTTTGGATGTCGATTAATATCAAACCCGATTTCATATTTACTCCAGATTCATTTAAAATAAGCCGTTAATATCATAAAAGCGAATCTTTTTATTTCAAAACGTAAAAACCTTGTCAGCTTCCATGGACAGTTCATAAAGATCATCCATCCAGGCAATGGGGCATGAGCTTGATCCCTCCAGACCGTGGGATTTCATGCAAACTCCTCAGACATAAAAATCCCCCTCAAACTGATTGATCTGTTCAATGACATTGAATTGATCATTGCTGATTGTTTCATAAAGGACACCTTTACCGAGCATGAAAAGACTTACTTCATTGTCCTTTTTAACGGCCACATTGGCCAACCTTAAAGCATTGTACATTGTCTCGGCATCATCTGTGGATATAATAAACATAAGTTTCATAATATCTCTCCTGAGTATTCACATTCCTTCTCAAAAAATAGCATGTGTATCCGATTGAACTTTTTGTAAAGTATTCGCAGAAGATCTGTCAATAAAGAAGCGCCGATCCCGTCGGTTTTCGTATCTTTGTTCCGGGACCTCTCACCACTCACCGTCATCCTGTTTGATACACAAGACCTTTCGGATATCGTCTTCGTGAATACAAACGTGCTCATAGGCCCAGATAATGAACCGCTCAAGTTTTCCATGGCCATGGAATGGATGCCTTCCCTCACGGTTAAAATCTTGTTCGGTCATCCCTCTCACGATATCAATGGTATCTTCACGAACGGACTTGAATTGCTCAATCAGCTCCTCGAGCGTTAGCCCGTCTAATTTCCTGGGCTGGGTAAGATTAAATCGATCCACATCAAAATCCTCCGGAGAGCCCGGACCACCGGACAACATATTATTAAACAGCCGATGCATTGAGCGTTCGATGGTAATAAAATGCGCCAGTACTTGTTTAACCGTCCATTTTGCTCCATCGGTATAAACCTGAGCTCGGAGTTGGTCATCGGATAACGATCTGAAAAAAGATATGGTATTTTCCAGATTTTTTTCGAGTTGAGCGATGATTTCAGTACGCGGACCAGTCATAAAACCTCCTTCTGCAAGACGTCCGGTGTTGCGGATCACCGTAGCTAAAAGTGCGAACACTATCTGAGAGGACCCGTGCTGCAAGGCAATCGTCTTCGTTGTACGCTAAAATGCGCTGTCGAATCTCAGGGCCAGCAGTTTGGATCCAGCGATGATACCATTCGATGGACTCGGCGCCTGACGGACGGGAATAGGCTTATAACAGCGGCGCAAAAAGGCGTCCCACACCTTCGCGCATATCCATGTTGGCCGAGCCGGTCACAGCAACGACATCGTCAATGAGCAATGCTTTGGCGTGCAGCATACGGGGGCGATAGAAAAATATATTGGCCCCGGATTCCTGGAGCTGCGACAGGTAACCCTCGCGGGCCAGATCCGCCAAAAGATGATTTGATCTTTTGGGAATGATAAGACGCAGATCAATGCCTCTTCTAGCGGCCATGCAAAGCGCTTCCAGCAGGAGATCGTCCGGGACGAAATAGGGGGTGACAATCCAAACCCGGTGCATTGCCCGAAATAATGCGGCAATCAATGCATCGCGCAAAGCGTCATCTTCCACATCCGGACCGCTGGCCATGAACTGCAGCATCGTGCCGGGGGCTTCCTTCCCGGATCCGCCCGGAGACTCGATGCTGTCAAGATCTTCCCGAGCGGCAAATTTCCAGTCTGATCGGAAAATCTCGTATACCTGTGCAACCGCAGGCCCATCGATGTTTAGCGAAAGGTCCTGCCAGTAATCGGCATTTTTGTTGGGACCCATATAATTATAAGCGAGGTTCATACCGCCGATGATAGCCGTCGTACCGTCTACCAACGTTATTTTACGGTGATTTCTCAAGTTGGCGCGTCCACGGAAAGGCAAATGTAACATCGGCATGAAAAAAGCCGCCCGCCCGCCGGCGCTCAACAATGGTGAAAGGAAACGTCGGTGGATTTTTGCCGAACCAAGCGCGTCCAGCAGCAGAAATACGCTGACACCCTGGGAGGCCTTTTGAGCCAGATTCTCGATGATCACCTTGCCAACCGGATCTTTGCCGAGAATAAACGCGGCAATATGAACCGTGTGTGTCGCACTTTGGATCAACGCCAGTGTTTTTCGATACGCCTGCTCTCCCGTGGTAAGAATCTCAACACGGTTACCCTGAGTGAGCGGGAATCCTCCCTGGAAGACTTCCGAGGTCCATGACGGATATAGACTGTCCTGTGGCGGCTGCGCCGGAGAAAAAACCGGAAGCATCTGTTTCGACGCTGTCATATGGGTCATTTTGCGACCACCGAATATCAAGTAAAGCGGCACACCGATATAGGGGACAAAGATAATGGCCATTAACCACGCCAGTGTGCTCGTGGGCGATCTTCGTTGTTTCAAAATATGCGCCAGCAGGACCAGGGCTAGCAAAAATCCCAGAGACGGCAAAAAATGGATTAATAGTGAAGAAAGATTCATCTTATTAAATTTCAAGAAGCCGGATAGCACCTGTCATCGGCAAATATCATCAGTTCATTCGAAAAATATTATTTTATTTCATAAAACGAAAAGATTGCAAATGATATCAAACTAAATCATACGTGTAGTATTTTACACAAGGCTTCAAAATTTTTGGCTTCTACATCAAAATTGATCTTGCCGGGCTGCCCAAAACCTTTAGACAGGTTGTCTTCTTCGGGGACCTTTACATAAGCTGTATACATCCCGGCAGCTTGGGCCGCTGCCAAATCACCCTCATGCGCAGCGACCATCATGGCTTCCGCCGGTTTCAGTCCAAGGAGGCTGACCGCTTTCAGGTAGGCTTGCAAAGAAGGTTTGTAATAGCCTAAAAACTCGCATGACAGGATACCATCCCATTGAACCTTGGCCGAATTTTCTTTTTTCTAATGATGTTATTATAACCGTTGGATTAAATAAATATATGTTGGCAGTTTGCTCTGATTCTTTATTTCAAAAAACTGCGGCAACAGCTCACGTTTTCCCGGACTATCCTTTATGGGAGATAGGTATACGGCCCCTTTGCCGTTTAAAGGAACGGGCGTGTCTCGAAGCAGTTCGGCAAGGGAATGGTAGTGTTCCGGCGAAAGTGTTTTCCCTATAAGAAAATTGCCGGTAATCTCGATATTCGTATTGGCGGTATTAATATCGCACATTTTCCTAAAAGCCTCTCGCACCTCTGATGCAGATACGGGTTTGCGAATAGATGCCAGAGTTGACGGGTCGATGGATTCGAAACCGATGTTGATGTAAGTATGAAATGGCAGAGAGCTCAACCTTTCAAACAGCTTGTTTTCAGATTTGAGCAGGGAGTCCACGCTGCCAAAAAAGAACAGCATAGGCGTCTTGGTGCATGGACCTCCAAAGCCCAAAACCTTGCAGGCTTCGGAAACGGCCATATGGATCAATTCATTCCCGGCCGCAAGGGCGTCATGATTTCCTAAAAAAAGAGCATTATAGTTCTCGATATTGCGCCCATAAAGGGCCTTTAGCTGTCGAATCTGTTCAAGGATTTCGGTTCCGGAACGCGCCTTGAATTGCTGTTTCGTTTTGACGCAACAAAAACTGCAATGATAAAGACATCCGTCTGCAATCATAAGCGGGATGATCTCGTAATCGACATGACGTGTATCAGGCGGAAGAACCGACACCCGTCCGCCGATGATCGCGCTTAATTGTTGCGATCGCTCATACAACACCCTGTCATCATTACTTAAAATACGGGTGATTAAATCTTTGGCCTTGGAATGCAACCCATCTTTTCGCCCCCCATACAGATTTGCATACAGTTGTGACCATGCCGCAAATGCGTTCATTATACCGGGATTTGAGAGATAATTAATTTCCCAAATGGAGTTGCTGGGATATGGAAGGCAAGGCAAATAATATTCGCCCAGCCAAGAAATAATGCCGTATTCGCTGCTTTTGTCACCGACCGAATAATACACCCAATCATTGCCGTCGGTTCTTTTTAGCTGTTCAGCGGGATGCGGCCAGTTTACATTAAGGCCTCTGATAAACTTAATTTCACCATTTAAATTAAACCGGAATTCATATTCCGATGTTTTTATCTCAGAGTATTTTCCATATCGAAGTGGAAAGGTATCTTTTTTGACGCTGCCGGGGCCTTGTTTTTCAACGCTGATCAAAAGATTATTTAGAGGGGAAAATGCCATGTTTCTGCCTTGATTCAGTCATTTTTAGCGGGCAGCGGGGTGCGCTATGTTATTAATATTTAAAAACTATCTCTTTAATCCCTAATCCCTGTCTTCAATGACGGTTCACCCTTTGCTATTTCTTTAGCGTTGCCCGCGTTTTTCCTTAAACATGCGTTTTTTTGAGAATATTGCTGAAGCCGGCCCCTCTCGGTTCTCTTTACGGATCAGGTATGTCCCAATACCGTGTGCGGCTTGTAGGACGAGCCGAGGAATTCAATCTCGTCTGCGCTGAGCTTGATTTGGGTGGCCGCTACCGCTTCCTCGATATGAGCGATCTTGCTGGCCCCGACGATGGGCGCTGCCAATCCCGGCTGATGCAACAGCCAGGCGTAAGCGATTCTGGCATTACTTTCACCGCGCTGGGAGGCAAGTTCGCTGAGGCGGTTCACCACAGCGAAGTCTTCTTCGCGATAGTAAAGCTTTTGAGCGAAATCGTCGGTTTTGGCACGCGTGGTGCGGCCGGCCGAGAGATCCTCCGGCGTGCGGTTGCCGGCTAAAAAGCCTCTGGCCAGCGGGCTCCAGGGGATCAAAGCGACGCCCAGATCACGGCAAAGTGGAATCATCTCGCGCTCCTCTTCCCGATAAATGAGGTTGTAATGGTTCTGCATTGATACGAATTGCACCCACCCTCTCGATTGGGCAATGTGCTGCGCCTTGGCAAACTGCCAGGCATACATGCTGGACGCGCCGATATAACGTACTTTCCCAGATTTGACGAGATCGTGCAAGGCTTCCATCGTCTCCTCGATGGGTGTTTCGTAATCCCAGCGATGGATCTGATACAGATCGATGGTGTCGATCCTCAGACGCTTGAGGGAAGCCTCTACCGCTGCAAAAATGTGCTTTCGCGACAATCCGGCGGTGTTCGGCGGCGGCGGCTCGGAATTTTTGTAGCCACCCTGAAAGGCGATATCGACCGGGAAAAATACTTTGGTGGCAATCACGATTTCGTCCCTGCGGGCAAATTCCCGAAGAAACTTGCCGGTCAGTTCCTCCGATGCGCCGGCGGAATACATGTCGGCGGTGTCGAAAAAGTTAACCCCCAAATCAACGGCGCGCTGCACGATAGGACGCGCATCCGTTTCATCAAGTACCCACGGCCGCCATTGCGAAGTTCCGTAGGTCATCATGCCAAGGCCAATGCGAGATATCTTGAGACCGGTTTGTCCTAAATTGATATATTCCATTGAGTTCTCCCTTTTTTCTTAAAATCCATAAATTGCATAAAGCAGCATGGCTTTTTCGGTGAATGAAGCAGATGGCTGCGTGTTCCACTCATGGAGGATGTCGGGAATGGGGCGGAGTGGGATCACATTAGGGCTCATTCCGCTCAATAGTCATGCGATAGATATACATATGGGTAAGTTTCAGCACCTCGACACGCTGGATGCCGGCCAACGTTGCCATTTCCTCAACGGCTTCCTGTGTGAGGCGGTGCTCAAGCGGCGGTCCCTGCTCTTCTTTCACGTAGGGCCATTCCATGACAACCACCCTCGACGTTGTTACCCTGCGAGCCTCGCCAAGGGCCCCTACGGGATCGTCGGCTTCGTGCAGTACGTGCCCTAAAAAAACAACATCAAAGCTTTCATCCCCATAGGGAATCGCCTCTGCCGCAGCTTGCTTGAACTCCGCCGTCGGTACGAGTCGTCCGGCCACTTGCAGTAATTCGCTGTTGGTGTCGATTCCCGTGACCGCGAATCCTCTCCCTGCAAATGCTTCTGCGAAAACACCGGTACCTGTGCCGACGTCGAGTATGCGGGGTGTTGCCAAGCCCTCAACGCTGAGGGTCACCACCCTGTCGACCTCAAGAAGAGCAATTCTCTCGGCGGATCGCAGCTTCTCAGCGTCACCGTGAAAGCGTCTTTCGTGTTCTTTCTTAGTCATATCTTTTCAGACAGCCTTATTGCATGGATGAATGTAGATCCATCCTATCTTGTTAAATTTAATACTTAATTTGAACGTTTGAAATTTTAATAGCGGACAAGCATAGACTATGTAATATCTCTATATTATCCTTTCAAAAAATAAGCCTTTTTACCGCTATTGTAAATAACCTGGCGTTACGGATACGGAAAAATCCTCCTAATCGTTAATCCCTATAACATAATGTCACAGCGGACCAACCCCCATTCGTCCATTCGCTGAGTGTCGTGTTATCTGGTTTTCAGCAGATAACGGGAAGCCGGGGAACAGAAAACATACCCCCACATGAATGGGGTCGCCCATTACTCCCGTTACTCATTATTTTATTTAGGGATGTCCCTGCCTGCAAAGAAAGAGGGTCATGGCCTTCAGGTTCATCACCACCTCGCGCTTTTGGTTTATCACTTCGATGAAAGAACGGACCATACCGCGATCCGGCTTGGAGCGTGAGTGCTTCGTTTCCAATACGGTAACGCGGATGGACAGTTCGTCGCCGGGGCGCACAGGTATTTTCCAGCGCAACTCGTCGACACCGGGTGAACCCAGACTCGCCACCTTCGACAGGTAGTGGTCGGCGAAGAGCCGCATCATCAAGCCGGTAGTGTGCCAGCCGCTGGCAATCAAGCCGCCGAAGATGGTACGCTTTGCAAGTTCGGGGTCCGTATGGAACATTTGCGGGTCGAAGCGTTGGGCAAAAGCGATCACTTCGTCCTGCTTCACTGCGATAGAGCCGAACTCGTAGACCGATCCAGGGATGTAGTCTTCAAAGTAGCGTCTTTCCGCATGGGGGGTGAAGTTGGAGTTTCTCATAGTTATCCTCGGGGAAACACGGTTTTAATCTCGGCTCCGTATAGCCGATGGGATATCGTATATTCTTATAATTTCGCCGGTTTCTTTTCCTTCAACACTTTTCACATAGCCCTTTATCACTTTTTTCATCGGTATGGGGTTATGATCAGGGAAATAGGCTTCATATTTGTCCACCGCATCCTCAACAAGACCCGATGAGACAGCATTAATTCTGATTCCATTTTTCAATTCTAAGGATACCGCTTTTACAAAACTGTGAATTCCACCATTCACCATCGCAGCGCTTGTGGTTAAAACCACAGGATGATCAGCCAGTATTCCCGTTGTAAGCGTAAAAGAACCGCCGGCATTCAAATAACCCTGTCCAATTCTAACAAGATTCACTTGTCCCATTAATTTGCTGTTCAATCCGATGTAAAAGTCTTTCTCGGTCATTGAATCAAAGGCCGCCCATTTAGCATCACCGGCGATGCAGATAACTGCATCAACATTTCCAATGGATTCAAACATCCTTTCGATAGATTTGCTATCGGCAATATCCACAATGACGTCGCCGGAACTTCTCCCACCAATTCTAATTTCATGCGTTTTTGAAAAATGATCGCTTACCTTTTTGCCAATCGTACCTTTTCCTCCGATTATTAGAATTTTCATTATAACTCCGTTTGTTTTCCTTATGGATTATTTTTTTAAATGGGCCATTTTCTTTTGAAAATCAAACGCAGATCATTCCAGGTGGCCACCCTCTTCCGCTTGTAATAGCACATCCTGGATCGCATCAACCAGGCGCCGAGCCGCTTGTTCACTGAGTTCTACAGCAATTCTTGCCCCCGGCCCTAAGTCTTCGTTGACAAAATCGATATTCAAGGCATGTTCCAAGGAAATGTGGAAGGGATGATCATAGGAAACATTCGCCTGATTGAGCGTAAACCACCCGTTTTTTCCTTTGCCGCTGCCATCGATATTAACTTTTTTGACAATCATCGTACACATTTTAGTCTTCCTCTCTGATTAACCGTTTATGAGATACTTCCCCAAGAAAGCGAATATCTTCTCCCACCCATCTACTGCCTGTTGCTGCCGGTAATTTGGTCTGTTGTAGTAAAAGAAGCCGTGTCCCGCACCTTTATACATGTGAAACTCATAGGTCTTCTGATACTTTTTTAATTCTTCTTCATGCAGCGTAACTTGTTCCGGGGTGGGGCTGTGATCATCTTCGCCAAAGAGCCCCAAAAGCGGACAAGATAGATCTTTGGTGTAATCAATGGGGGCGACCGGATAATTGGAGTTTAAATCAGCTTCTGACATCACAACCCGTCCGCCCCAACAATCCACGACCGCATCAAACCCTTGTACCCTGCAGGCTGTCAGAAATGCATGTCGGCCGCCGGAACACGTTCCAAACATGCCCACTTTGCCGTTGAGAAAGGGCAGTGAATGCAGATAAAACATTGCCCCTGCGATATCACCTACGGCTTGATCGTCGGGAATACCGCCATCACCACGAACTTTGGCGGCCACATCTTCCGGGGTCCCGTGGCCTGCACGGAAATAAAGATTAGGGGAGACAGCGGCATATCCGTGGTGAGCAAACTTACGCGTGGCCTCCCGGTACCATTCATCCCATCCGGGCATATGGTGGATCAAAACTATCCCTGGAAACGGTCCAGCACCCAACGGGCGGGCAAAATAAGCATTAATCAACTGGTTGCCATCACCCGATATGGTGATCGTCTCCGCCAACATGCCCTCATACATACTTGTCTGATACATAATTCTCTCCTTTTACGCTCAATTGTATGAATGAAGGTTGAACCGGCATAAGCGGGTGCTAACCTCGCAGCTTGCTGCAGGGTACTCTTCAATCCATGTTTATTTTGGGATTATTTATTCAAAAATAGGCGTTTTCAGCTCTTAAATCGCTCCTTTCAGAGGCAAAATCATTGTTAAACGGAACATGTGCTTCACGAAGACGTAAAAATCCGCTTAATCCATAATCCTTGATCCTTAATCCCGCCCTTTTTTCTTACCTCTGTTTTTCTCCTAAACATGAATTTTTTGCACCCAATATGCCATTTTAAGCGATTTTTTGGCATGTTTTTAATTGTATGGTTCATTATTTCAAAATGTTATCGCGACCCACTCCCCACTGAAGCATTGAAAAAAACCGCGTACGCGTGTCAAAGCACTCGAGAAACGTGGTATCTATCATCGCCGTGCAGTTTTGACTTGAAATGCCCTAAAGGACCATGGCGCATGAGCAAAGTAAAATGGGCAGTTTTTGCGCTGCCAAACGCATACTTTACTTCTCGCGGCTTATTTCTCCCTGGACCTCGTGCTGCCTGACCAGCCGAACCGCCGGATACGTGAACCATTCGTTCGGTGGTGTTGGAGGGGGAGTCTGTGAAGGCTCTCCCTATCCCGCTGGGCGGTGTCAAAATGCAAATAGCCGTTGTAGGGTGGTAATAACTTTTAATTGTGTTTCCGGATCGATAGTACCGAGCTTTATTACGAGTCGTGTTTTGTCGATAGTTCGTAACTGATCTAAGACAATTTGCCCTTTTTTCTTTTTAAATGTGCATGAGACTCTGGTGGGATAATCTTTACCGGCTGTAGTCATCGGGGCGATTATTACGGTACGGATGTGTGTGTTCATTTCATCAGGTGAAATAACCAAACACGGTCTGGTTTTTTGGATTTCTGAACCAACTGTCGGATCGAGATTTGTCAAATATACATCAAATCGATTGGCTACCACTGCCATTCATCCTCATCCCAAGAATGTAAAATATTTTCAGCAGCATCTATAATTGTATCATCACCGCTATCAGCCATAGCCTTAAAAGCGTCTTCCCATCCAGCTCTTGGATTTGATACAGGTCGAATGATTATTTGATTTTGATTCACTTCTAACTCAACATCATCTATGATTCCCGTTTGTTCGAGCAGAGGTTTTGGAATCCGTATGCCTTGGGAATTCCCGATTTTTACTATTCGTGCTCTCATATTTGACCTCCACCACAAGAAATGTTAATACATTGTAATTACATTTTCTTTGAAAGTCAATAACCCAATGTTTATTTTGTTATCTTATGATGCCCATGTATTGGTTGACTTAGGTGAAAAATGAAAATGGTCACATTTTTGACAACTAAACCAGATTTAATAAAATATATTATTCCTGTCTATTTCCAATCATGTTCCATACTCATTTGCACAAGCCCGTTTATGGTATTAAAGTTTCTGATGGCTGCCGCCATTTTAGGTTGGCATTCGAAACAAAAATTGTTATGGATAGATAGTTTTTTAAGCAACTTGGGTATCAAATATCGGTGCCGATCTTAGCAAGCACCCTGTTGGTTGACCAAAGGCGGACGCCGATATCACGCATTTCCTCCTTTGCTTTTTCATAAAATCCGGATATCGCATCTTCAATCAGAACAACCTTGTAATCCCTTTCGCTTGCCTCGTATATCGTTGCGCGGGGGCAATTCGGAAAGTTGCACCCGCAAATGACCAATGAATTGACGCCTAAATTGCTTAAGTGCCTGTCAAGTGGTGTTTTATAAAAGGCTCCCCAGCGCGGTTTGTAAATCACGAATTCCTTTTTTCCCAAAATTTGAGTTTCACCTTTTAAAAGAAGATTCGCATCCAGCTTAATATCAGGATTCGGTTTTAAATCCGGAACCAGTTCGGCGCCAGGGGTATTCGGGGAAACAATGCGCATGCCGTCCTCAACCATGCTCTTGCGGCACAAATCGACATTCGAACCGTCCGGCATATAGAGCCTGACCATCTGGATGATCGGAAGGTCGCACCGCCGGTACGCCATCAACATAGATTTGATATGTGGAATAATATCATGAGATCCCGGAATTTCCGCAGCAGCACCCGGCAATGCAAAATCGCATTGGGTATCGATGGTTAAGAGAGCGGATTTTGATAGTTTGGGTTCTGTATATTTCATTATCAGTTTCCGGATGCCCCCGGTTAAATTCGCTTTGCTGTCATTGAAATGAATTTAACTTGGCGCGCTTGTCCTCTTCGAAGAATTTAACAGGGCAAGCAGGTGTCAGGATTCATTTTTACTCTCGATGGATCTTCGTGACCCAAGAAGTATATTATCAATTTCTGAAGTTATCTCAAGCATTTTGTTTTTTGCTGTACGGAAGAAATCCTAAACCGATTGATCCAAATATGATTCCGCATATCAATGTCAATATATTCATTTTTTATCTTTCATGTTTTCAAAATATTATGCGTATTCGCTGGCATATCAGGTTTCAAGTTACAGGTGCCAGGTGCCAATTTCAGGTTATAGGGGCCGTGTGTCAGGATTCGTTTCGATTTTCGATGGATTTCCGTAATCCGTTGAGCATCTTACCAACTACTGTTGTTAACTCAAGTATTTTGTCTATATGGTCTTTAAAAATATAATTTAATCTTCCGGCGATATGAATATGGGTTTCCAATTCAGCAAGAGAACCATAGGCTATCGATAGATGTTGGAGAAATTCCTTGTCACGGTATCGCTGACGCCCTTGTGCAATATTTGCCGGAACAGACACTGCCGCCCGCTGAACCTGACTGGAGAGGCCGTAAGTTTCATTTTTCGGAAACGTTGTTGTTATCTGATAACACATCACGACTAAATCCATGGCCTTCTTCCATACTTGTAAATCCAGGTAGCTATTGATCTTTGATTTCATCTGCGTCTTTCTCCTTTCTTCTGAGCCCTGGCACACAGCATTCGGGACCTGACCTCTGTCTTTTGATCTCTGTTATCTGACCTCCGTTCTCTCACCTTCCGCCTCCGACTTCTGGCCCTTGGCACATGCCCTTATGCAAGCGGTGTGCCCGAAATCAAGTATTTGATATTGCAGCTATTATGATTTTAAAGACTTTAGGCGTGCACATTATTTTGTGCACAGGCGCACGTTTTTCTGTGCATACCATAGAGGCATGAAACGAAGACAATAATCGCTGAATGTTGCATAAAAGTTTTTATCCGACCTCTGACCTCCGATTTCCGATTTCCGACTTCCGACTTCCGACCTCCGGCTTCTGGCCCTGGCCTCTGATCCTTGACCTTTGGCGACAGCGTTTTTTGACATTTTTGGGTTATTTTAAGACCATACACGTCAATTCCGCACTTTCGTTTTTCGCTGCTTTTTGACAACCATCTGAATTGTTATTGAATTTTCAAAGCCGTAAAATGGCATATATCTTGCCTGCCTTCATAACGATAGGGTCGTTAAGGAAGAGCAGAGCTTAATCCTTTGTGGGACGAATATTAGCCGGCAAGGAGATTCAAAGGATACAGCAACGATAATGCGGATCTCTGATAGACAGGAGGGATATTTTATGAGGAAAAGGACAGCTGCCGTAATTTTTATTGGGATCATGTTCGTTGCGGTGATGGGCTACTCACCTGAGATCGCAGCGGAAGTAAATGTGAATATCGGCATCGGGGTGCCTCTGCCGCAAGTGGTTATCCATGCTCCGCCCGCAGTCATCGTAATACCCGGAACATATGCCTATTTTGCGCCTGACGTCGGGGTAGAAATTTTCTTTTATCATGGGTATTGGTATCGTCCTCATCATGGGCACTGGTATCGAGCCAGAGGTTACAACGGGCCCTGGAGAAATGTCAGACATGCCCGAGTGCCCCATGTATTGCGGGACTTACCTCCTGACTTTCGTCGCACGGTTCGGCGTCATGAACGCATTCGATATGCGGATTTCAAAAATAATTGGAAAACGTGGGAGCGAAATAAGCGCTGGGACAGACACGAATATAAACATGAGGTGCGAGATCGGCGCAATAGTGGCAAATGGGACAGAAACCACCGCAGTTACGGAGGGAAGGGAAAACACAAGCGCTAAAAAACCGCATGAATTTGATGTTCAATTGGCGTTGTATCGATCATCCTGAAATGGCACCGGTATGGTATGTGAGCGCCATTACGATCTTAGTGAGCGGGTTTGGTCAAGCACTAGGCGGGGGGTACGTAAAACAGATTCATAGACATCCGTTTTCACCTTAAAAAATGAAAAGGATGTCTATGAATCACTAAACTTAAGCAATCGTTCTCCTTAACAGAACAATGCTTTGGTCGACGCTATTACTCCGTCTTTTTTTGTCCCATTTCAGCAGCTTCTTGAGCCTTCTTTTTCGCCGCTTCGGTAGTTTCTTCGGCTTTCTCTTTTGCCATTTCGGTCGCTTCTCCGGCCTTTTCTTTAGCCATCTCGGCAGCTTCCCCGGCTTTTTCCTTTGCTGTTTCGGTCATTGGCTGGGCCTGCTCTTTTGCTGTTTCTGTCATTTTTTGAGGTTCACTGGCAGCTTTTTTGTCGGTTTTTTCGCCCTGGCCACACCCAACGAAAAACAGCAAGCAGACTATACCCAGTAATAGTGCAAAATGTTTCATGATGCCTCCTCCTTGATAAGGTTTAAAATAATTTACCCTCCATCAAACCATAGGTAAAAGATTATATTTCTAATTGCAACCCATTTAATGGGAAATCATCAACACCAACAGATTATAGCAACAGTATCTTAAGGAACCGGAAAAAGGTTTAATGGAATGAGATATTAAAATGTTAAGATCGAACTGTCAAGTGATGTATCGACTGCCTTTGAATTTTCTCAAATCATAGTATAAGTTCGGCCATCAGATGAATTTCTTCTTTAATGCCTTTTGGGCCGGGGATATTTTCGGCTTTGTCAGAACCACGATCAGATCAAAGGCTTGACGGATTTCCTCGCCGTTTTTCGAATAGGTAAGATGCAGGGGTTGGGCTTCATCGCCTTTTTCAACGGATATGGGTGAGCCGGGTATGATGGTAAGCCCGGGGGTGTTTTCAGCAGAAGCTTGAAACTTTTCTTTAAAAAGCGGACAAAGGGGCGAGATCAAGGTCACTTTGAGGTCCGAGGTGCCGGCAAGGGCGATGGCAGAGGCGTTCACCCCGAAAACCAGGCTGGAAATCAGGTGGTCTTCATCATCTTTTGAATGTCCCTGGACAAGGGCAACACTTTCCGGGATTCTTCCGTCCAAAGGAGAAAGCACCATGCCTTTTGTGGGTCCGGTTGGGGAAAGCATCCGTTCGAACTGCAAATCGATGATCACGTCCGGGTATTTTCCGTAACCGAGCCGGGAATCCACGGAATGAAAACCGTTGTCCTGGCCGTTGGTAACCACCACATCATCAAATTCCAGTTCCATTTCTTCATCCGGAATACTAAAATCAATGGCTTCGGGTTTGCATTCCGCCCAGCAAAGGGCACACCCCAGACAGCGCCGGCAGCTTAGGCAGCGCCTGGCTTCTTTTACAGCCATATCCTCGGGGAAACCCGTTTCCACCTCCGTGAAATTCCCCCGCCGCTCATCTACGGAAATTTCGGGCATTTCGGCCCTTTTTGTCGGGACATCGACAAACGGGATGATGTAGCGTTTTTCTTTTTCGTAAATCATTTACCTGCTCCTAAGATAAGAATGAATCCCTTCGGCCGCTCTTTTCCCGCCGGCTACCGCGCGGATGGCGATATCCGGGCCGGTCACTACGTCGCCTCCGGCAAATACTCCGGCAAGATTGGTCTCGCCGGTTTCTTTGTCAATTTCAAAAGTATTCCATCGGGACAGCTTAAGATCGTGTCCGGCTTCAAGAAAACTCAAATCCGTCGCCTGGCTGATGGCCGGAACAATGGTTTGGGCGTCGATGACATATTCGGAGCCTCTGACGGGCACCGGCCGCCTGCGGCCGGATGCATCCGGTTCCCCGAGTTCCATCCTGATGCATTTCATTCCAGTGACCTTGCCGTTTTGACCCAGAATTTCAACGGGTGCGGCCAGGTACTGGAGAATCACACCTTCATGCTCGGCGGCATCGATTTCCCACGGGTTGGCCGGCATCTCCTTTTTGGTCCGGCGATACAGGATATAGACCTCGTCAAACCCCATTCGCCAGCCTACACGGGCCGAGTCGATGGCCGCATTCCCGCCGCCGATGACAATGAGCTTTCCTTTGGCTTCGGGCAGTTTCCCCAGGGCTTGATTTCTTAAAAACGTGACACAGTCCACGATGCCTTCAAAATCGTCCTCGCCGGGAATTCGCAGTTTCAATCCCTGATGGCATCCCGCGCCGATAAAGATCGCATCATAATCTTTTCTCAAATCTTCAAAGGCAATGTCTTTTCCGATGCGGGTATTGTATTGAATATCAATTCCCATGTTGCAGATGAGATCGACTTCCCGCTGAAGAAGTTTTTTGGGCAGACGGTATTCCGGGATTCCCACCCATAGATATCCGCCGGGAACCGGCAATGCCTCGAAAATCTTGATATGTTCGTATCCCATCTTCGCCAGATCATAGGCACAGGTCAATCCCGCAGGACCTGCGCCGATGATGGCGATTTTTTCCGGATACTTATTTTGCGGGGTTTCATAGACCGGATCGATTTTCCGGTCCAATTCCACATCCGCGGCAAACCGTTTAAGAAAACAGATGCTGATGGGCTCGTCCAGATACTGCCGGTTACAGGCCGTTTCACACGGATGAGGACAGATCCGGCCGATACTGCCCGGAAGGGGAAGCCTTTCCCTGATCTTGGCCAAAGATTCCAGATGATTTCCGTCGGCAATCAATCCGACATAGGTGCGGATGTCCAGATGCGCCGGACAAGTCTCTTGACAGACGGGCATATCTTCCTTGTAAATGTTGTATTCGCCGGTTGTCGGGTTGCAGTAGTCCACTGCCGTTCGAAATCCCACGCCCTCGTTGAAGTCATCGAACATGTTCACCGGGCAGACCTTGATGCAGGCCTTGCAGTTATTGCATTTGCTGTTGTCCACTCTCAGGCTGTGCTTTAAGATCCGCGTATGGACTTTTCCGTTTTCCCGATGTATGGATTTGAAGTCGCTGTGGATCAGCACCTGTATGTTCGGGTGACTGCGAACCTTGTCAAGATCCGGGTTCACAAAGGCTTCATGAGGTTGAATCAGGCGGTCCCTGGGAATCCGCTGGGCGCCTAAAGTGGGAAATTTTTCTACCAGCGTGACCTGCATTCCTTCCTCGGCCTTTTCAAGGGCGGCATGAACGCCTTCCGGCCCCCCGCCAATAATGAGTACTTGTTTATTTTCCACGCAGTGTCGAGACCATAAAGCGGCATTCGTTCGGCAACTTTTTCAAGCCGGATCATATCTTTTCGTAAAAGGGCGGTGACATATTGAAACACCCTTTCCGAAGGAATGTCCAGATCTTCGGCCAGATTCCTGACCGATTGAGCGCCGTTTTTCAGCCGGTTTAAAATCTCCTGCACCTCGGTTTCTTCCACAATGATCATATCGATGGCGCGGTTAAACTCATGTTCCGTAAAAATTTCGCCGTACATGTTCCCGGATTCAAGAAAAGGGGTTCGTTTTCCGATGACCCATCGTATTTTTTCCCCGGCCAGCACCGCTTTGGCGATGTTCAGCTTTTCAAAAATTTCCGGCGCCTTCAAAGAGTCGCCGCCTTGGCCGATGGGGCCGATCTCTCTTATTGTTGCATCAAACTCCGAGACGAGCTTAACAAAAACCGAGGCCTCGCCCGAAGAACATTGCCGGAAAGCCAGACGGTTTTTGTTAACACCGATGTATTCAAAAAGCTTTTGTGTAATTTCGATTTTGGTTTTGGCCTGATAGTTGCCGCTGATGTAATGGCAGTCTCCAAAATAGCAGCCCACCACCATGAGGCCGTCTAAGCCTTTTTTGAAGGCTCCGGCCACCACCGCAGGGTCCATGCGGCCGGTGCACATGAGTCGAACGATCTTGATCTCAGGGGTATATTGCAGTCTGGAAACTCCAGCCAGGTCAGCGGCGGAGTATCCTCACCAGGTGCAGCAAAATGTCAGAATTTTTGGAACAAACATTTTTTATATCTCTTTAAGATTTTAGGATAAAAAACTAAATTACACCACCATAAAGATTGTTGATATATCATCAATCCAGAAACGCATCGATCTGGGCCTCGATCTGCTCGTCCGTAAAAGAGTTGATGGTCAGCGCATGCTGATAGCAGGTGGCCGCACACACCCCGCACCCCTTGCAGGCCACATCGATAACATGCACCTTTCTGCCCTTTTGGGTCTCTTTGATTTCAAGGGCGCCGTATGGACAAAGGGCCACGCAGAGCCCGCAACCCCTGCATGCATCTTCGTCGGCCAATACCGAAATTATCGGTTCCACTTTCACGGATCCTTTGGAAAGAGGAATGGAGGCCCGGGAAGCAGCGCCCAGTCCCTGGGCGATGGTTTCACGAATATTGGCCGGAAAACGGGCGCTGCCGCAGAGAAAGATCCCGTCCGTGGCAAAATCAAGGGGCTTTAACTTGACATGGCCTTCTAAGAAAAAGCCGTTTTCATCCACGGGAACCCGAAGCAGACGGGATGTATCGCCTGCATCCTCATGGGCGACAAGGGGCGTGGACAATACCACAAGATCCGCCGGAAGCACCATGTCCCTGCCCAGTAAGGGATGATAGACCTTGACCGTGTTCGATTCCACAACCGGCGGCGTTGACGGATCATAATGGATGTAGCGGATCCCCTTGGCTTTTGAGTCCCGGAACATCTCTTCGTTTTCAACCCCGTACATCTGCATATCGCGATAGAGTATTGAGACATTTGATTCCGGGTTGAGATCTTTGAGCAGCATGGCATTTTTGACCGCCGTCTGACAGCAGATCCTGGAGCAGTAAGGGCGCTCTTTGCTCCGTCCGCCCGCGCATTGAATCATGACAATATTTTTGAGCTCAGGATCCGGGCCCTCCTTCAGACGTTTTTCCAGTTCAAGCTGTGTGATCACGGTTTGACCGTCATATCCGTACATTCCGTGGGGGATAAAAGGCACCCCGCCCACGGCCACCACGATGAC
>JARRRC010000008.1:2290-11944 GCA_037381105.1 Desulfobacterales bacterium | reverse complement strand
CTTCGGTGAAGACCGTCACTTTCGGATGGTCCATGATCGCCCGGATCTTTTGTTGAACGACGTCCGCGGCATCGATCATGCCCGGCCCGAGCCGATTCAATTGGTTCAGCATTCCCCCGAGAGACGCTTTTCGTTCCACCAGAACCGTTTCAAATCCGCGGTTGGCCAGGCCCAGGGCTGCAGTCATGCCGGCCGGTCCTCCGCCGATAACCAAAGCCCTGGGCGTAATTTCCGAAAGAATGGGATCCTGGGCTTTCAACAGGGCGGCCTTGGCAACCCCCATGGCGATAAGGTCCTTTGCCTTTGCCGTGCCGTCTTCCTTTTCTTTCATGTGCACCCAGGAACACTGGTCCCGAATATTGACCATTTCAAAAAGGTATGGGTTCAGGCCCGCCTCTTCGCAGGAACTTCTAAACAGGGGTTCATGGGTTCTGGGGGAGCAGGAGGCCACAACCACCCGATTCAAATTGTTGTCTTGGATGCCCTTTTTAATCTCGTTGATGCCGGTCTCGGAACAGGTATACAGGTTCCGCTGGACAAAGGTCACATGGGGAAGGGTTTGGGCATAATCGGCCAGGGTCTCCATGGCCAGGTATCCGGCGATATTGGACCCGCAATGGCATATGAATACACCGATTCTGGGTTCGGTGTCGTTATTTTCAGGCAATGGCTTTCTCCTTTATAACATCGGATTGAAAAACAATTTCAGCGGCCCTTTCAGCGGCGCTGGAGGCCTGGGCTACGGATTCCGGCACATCCATGGGCGAACCGGCACACCCGCACGCAAAAATTCCGGGCACGGAGGTGTCCACCGGAGACAGGGGACTTGTTTTAACAAAACCATAATCATCCAGCGCAACCTTCAGGATTTTGGAAAGTTCGGCGATCCCCTTTGAAGGGGCACATGCCGTTGCCAGAATCACCATATCGAAATCCCGGGATTTGACCTTTCTTTCCCGAGTGTCTTCATAAATCACAACCGGGTTGTGTTCGGGACCCTCTGTGATCTCGGCCACCCTCCCGCGGACATAGGTAATTCCCGAAGTGTTTCCCCCGCGGATCTTATACTCTTCAAATCCTTTGCCCACGGCGCGAATATCCATGCCGAAAATGGTGGACACGGTTTCCGGTTCATGCTCATTGGCGATGATGGCTTCTTTAATGGAATGCATGCAGCAATATCCGGAACAAAACGGATAAAAGCGAAAATCCCGCGATCCCACGCATTGGATAAAGGCCAGCCGTTTTGCCGGCCCGAAGGTTTTTGCTTTTTCCTTCAACGCATCAAGGGCTTCAAGCAGGCTCAGCGAAGGGATGTTTTGATCTTTTTTTCAAGGGGTTCGACGTCGGCTTTGACAGCAAGATCCGAGGGGCGGTCCACATGCCCGCCGGTTGGACCGCTCGCGCTTAATAGTCGTTCGAATTCCATGGCGGTCACGACGTTTGGAATTTCCCGGTAACGATATTCCGGGATCAACGTCGGATCAAACACATCATACCCTCATGCCAGGATGACGTAGCCGACCTCAAGTTCCAGAATCCGGTCTTTTTGCTCGAAATTAATGGCGTCGGCCTGACAGAGCTTTGCGCAGATTCCGCATTTTTTGCCGTTGAGCTGTCTGCAGTGGTCAGGGTCTATGGTTCGGGTGGAGGGGATGCCCTGGGCAAAATAGGCATAGACGGCCCTTCGGGTCCCCAGACCTTCGTTAAAGTCATCGGAGACAATGGTCGGGCATTTTTCGCTGCATGCGCCGCAGCCCGTGCATTTATCTTCTTCCACAAACCGGGCTTTCTTTCGAACGGTGATCTTGAAATCAGCATTTTGGGCGACAGGATTCAGATGGCGCAGTCGTTCGTGGGAAAGGTCTTGTCCAGCTGGGCCATCTTGCCGCCGATGCTGGGCAGCTTTTCCACCAGGTGGACCTTTATGCCCATATCGGCAAGGTCCAAAGACGCCTGGATGCCGGCGATACCGCCGCCGATGATGAGTACATCTTTAATCATTATCAATTCCTTAAGAGGCCTTTTATAAATGTAAACATTTCTTAAAGGCCTCTCCCTAAAATAGTTTCGTTCATATGGTAATTTTAAAACATCAAATTAACGCAATTGTAATTAAGAATATGTGAACTTCGTTAATATTTAATTCGTTTTCAACTGATCGACCACCAAGTCATATAAATCCGTAACTTCAATGTCAAGCCGGTACGCGGCTTTGGCGCATTTGAAATGAATCTGGCACTTGGGGCAGGCGGTGATCAGCGTATCCGCTCCAATATCCATGGCTTCGGCCAGGCGCTGCATCTGAATTTCTTTGGAACAGCCGGAACAGTTCATCCAGCCGCTGGTTCCGCAGCAGACGCCGTTTTCCCGGCTGCGGGCCATCTCTTTGAGTTCAAGGCCCGGCATGGCTTCGATCAATTGACGGGGCGCATCGAAGATGCCGGCCATTCTACCCAGGCGGCATGGATCGTGATAGGTCACGATTTTCTTTTCCGCGTCCTTAAATTCGATGGTGCCCTTGCCGATACGGTCTGCCAGAAAATCCAGAATATGAACCGGTTCAAAATCAAGTTTTCCGAAATACGCCGGATAGATGTTTTTAAACGTATGATACCCTTCGGGACAGCTGAATATTACCTGCTTTGCACCTGAGGATCCGATGGTCTCAAGGTTCAGGCGACCTAAGTGTTTGAAAGTTTCGATGTTGCCGTTCCACAAGGCATCGTGTCCGCAGCACCGTTCATCATTGCTGACCACCGGTTCCACCCCGCACCGGTTCAATATTTTGAGTATATGTCGAGCCCCCTGAACAGACCCCGCATCGATGTCGCGAAAAATTACGTCAAAATAGGGTCTGCACCCCACGAAATAAAACACATCCCCGGTATCTTTTGTTTTTCCGTCTTCGATCCAGGATGTTCGATGCTGTTGAATATCCTTTGTCTGAAGGGCCATAATGGTCTGAAGCATGCCGTTGTGAGCGGGAACACCTTCGAACCCTAAAGATCGGGCTTCGCCCCGCATCCGACGGATGAACTCCGGAAAATTAATCTCAGCCGGGCACCGGACGCTGCACTGGGCGCAGGTCAGACAGTCCCAGAGTGTTGCATCCGAAAGTTCTTCAAGGCCGTAGAGTGAACGCTCGATGATCTGCCGCGGGGAAAATTCGGGAAACACCCTGGCTACCGGACAGCTTCCGGTGCAGACCCCGCAATCGAGACAATAATAGGTTTTGGTGGCATCCACCAGTTCGGCAATAGCCGTCATTATCTTTCCTCACGCCGCCTGTTTCAATCGAGACGGTCCCAATGTTATAATTTGTTCCGTAAATTCACGGGCGATTTCCGCAAACCGCACCCCTTCCGCCGATGAAACCCAATCGAGCCGGAGCCTCTCGATGTTGATGCCGAGAAGGCCGACCAGTTCCCGGGTCATCTGAAACATTTTTTCAGCCTTTACATTACCATCCAGGTAATGGCAGTCTCCCATGTGTCAGCCGGCCACCAGGACGCCGTCGGCCCCTTTTTCAAATGCTTTGAGAATGAAATTGGGGTTGATCCGTCCCGAGCACAACACACGGATAATGCGCATGCTGGGCGGGTATTGGAGACGACTGACACCGGCCAGGTCGGCGGCCGAATAAGCGCACCAGTTACAGGCAAATGCAATGATTTTTGGCTGGAATGTTTCCGTCATATATTTATTCCTCCCGGAATCGGTTGTTTCGTTAAATGGTCAAATGGTTAAATCGCTGATTGGTTGAATTGTTGATCTGTAATCCAGCAATCAACAATCATAAATCTACAATCTTCAATTAAAAGCTGCTTCCACCATGGCCAGCACTTTTTCATCGTCAAAATGAAACACCGACGCCGCACCCGTGGGACAGGCCACCGCACAGGAACCGCAGCCCGTGCAAACCGCCGGGTTGACCCGGCAAACAATACGATCTTCTAAAAAGTCGATGGCCTGGTACGGACAGACCTCCAGGCATTTTCGACAGCCTCTGCAAAGCCGTTCATCGATGCTGGAAACAACGGCATTGCCGAAGACTTTCTTTTTTGACAAGAACGTTGCCGCTCGTGATGCCGCTCCAAGGCCCTGGGCCACGGCTTCGTCTACAGGTTTCGGAGAATGGGCCAGGCCGCACACATACACTCCTTTGGTGGCAAAATCGATGGGCTGGAGCTTGACATGGGCTTCCACAAAAAAGCCGTCGTCGTTCAGCGGCACTTTGAACAGAGCGGCAACCGGATTGTCCCGGGGTGGTACCACGGCAGTAGCCAGAACCAGAAGGTCAGGCTTGATTTCCATTTCCCTTTGAAACATGGTGGAAAAAAACCGGACCAGCAGTTCGCGGTTCTCATTGGCCACCGTCAATGGGTGATTGACGTCATACCGGATAAAAAGCACCCCTTTTTCCCGGGCCTTGCGATACAATTCTTCCCGCAATCCATAGGTGCGCATATCCCGATACAACACAAAGACATCCATCTCGGGATTGAGGGTTTTTAACGATATTGCGTTCTTTACCGAATGGGTGCAGCAGACCTTGGAGCAATAGGGCCTTTCTTTGATCCTGGATCCTACACACTGGATAAAGACGGCCGATCCGATGTTGTCGGCAGCCAGTGTGTTTTCGATGAATTTTCGATCCAGCTCGAGACCGGTCAGCACCCGCGGATCTTTTCCGTAAAGATACTGGTTTGGTTTGAGCTCCTGTGCGCCGGTGGCGATGACAGCCACCCCGTGATCGATCACCTGTTCTTTGCCGGAAACGTCAACGGTCGTTTTAAAATTGCCGACAAAACCGTCCACCTTTTTGACCTGGCTGTGGGTCAAAATATTGATGTTGGGATTCGATGCCACTTCCCGGCTGAGTTCGGCCAGTTTTGCCTGGACGTCTTCACCCTGCCAGGTCTCAAAAAGATTCAAAGCCTGCCCACCCAGCCTGTCGCTTTTTTCAATGATATTGGCGAAATATCCCTGTTTGGCCAGATTGAGGGCTGCGGTCATACCGGACAGTCCGCCGCCCACAACCAGTGCGGACGGGTTTACGTCGATTTCAGGATCGTAAAGAGGCGTCAGCAGGCTGACTTTGGCCACGGCCATTCGAATCAGATCTTTGGCTTTTTGGGTGGCGTTTTCCGTATCATTGCTGTGGACCCATGAGCATTGATTGCGGATATTGGCCATTTCAAAAAGGTATTTGTTAATACCGGCATTCAACACGGTCTCCTGAAACAACGGTTCGTGGGTTCTTGGGGTGCAGGCCGCCACGACAATCCGGTTCAGATTTTGTTCTTTGATCACCCGGGTGATCTGTTCCTGTGTATCCTGGCTGCAACTGAAAAGATTATCCTCTACATAAGCCACATGGGGAAGGGTTTTGGCATATTCCACCAGATCCGGAACATCCAGGAACCCGGCGATATTGGTACCGCAGTGACACACGAATACGCCGGTGCGAGGGGGATCTCCTGTAACATCCGTTTCTTCGGGCACCGCTTTTATCCGGGCCATGGTTCCCCGGGATTCTGCCAGCATTTGTTCTGCCATGGCTGCACAGGCACTCGATTCGATGACCGACTGGGGAATATCCTTGGGGCTTTCAAAAGTGCCGCAAACAAAGATGCCGGGTTTGGAAGTCTGAACCGGCTCGAAACTGCCGGTTTCGGCGAGCTGAAACGAATCCAGTTCGATGCCGAGTTTTTGGGCAAGATTTACGGCCTGGTCCGAGACATTAAACCCCACGGACAGCACGACCATGCCAAAGGTTTCTTGAATTAGTTGTCCGGATTCGTTGACATAAGCGATGACCAAATCTCCGGAATGATCTGCCGGTATAATATTGCTGATCTTCGTATTTATGAAGCGGACGCCGGTTTCCCTGGCACGGTTGTAGTATTTTTCAAAATCTTTTCCATGGGTACGGATATCGATGTAAAAGATAGCCGTGTCAAGGGCTCCCTTTAGGTGTTCCTTGGCGATGACGGCTTCCTTGATCGCATAGGTGCAGCAGACTCCCGAACAATAAGGCTGTGATCCATCATGAAGATCCCTTGAACCCACACACTGGATCCATGCGATTTTTTCAGGTTCTTTGCTGTCGGAAGGTCTCACCACGTGACCGCCGGATGGTCCGGTGGCTGCAAGAATACGCTCGAACTCGAGACTGGTTACGACATTCGGCGATGATTTATAGTCATAGACATCGTAAACACCGGGATCATACACGCTGGAGCCCGGGGCGATGATCACCGCGCCGACATTCAACGTGAGTTCTTTTTGTTGATCCTCAAAATTGACTGCGCCTGTGGGGCAGAATTTTTCGCAGGCTTTGCATTTTCCCTTGTTAAGAAAAATACAGTTGTTGTCAATGGCGTATTTTAACGGAACAGCCTGGGGATACTTGACATAGGCCGATTTTCTTTTGGCCAGTCCGGCATCGTATTCGTCCGGGACTTTTTTGGGACACTTCTGGGCGCAAAGACCGCATGCGATACACTTGTCCACATCTATATATCGAGGGTGCTGAATCACCCGGACTTCAAAATTACCCGCTGTTCCGGAGATTCCGTCAACTTCCGACAGCGTCAGAAGTTCGATGTTGAGATGCCGGCCGACCTCGACCAGTTTGGGCGAAATGATTCACATGGCGCAGTCATTGGTGGGAAATGTCTTGTCGAGCTGGGCCATGATGCCCCCAATGGAGGACGATCTCTCCACAAGATAGACAAAAAAGCCCGAATCGGCAAGATCGAGTGCCGCCTGCATGCCGGCGATACCGCCGCCGACCACCATTACAGAGCCGATTGTTTGAGACATTATTTTCTATTCCTTACAAATAAATAAGCAAAAATCATAATAAAGAGGTTGACCTCAACACTAGATGCCAACCCCATCGAATACCAAAGCATTTACTTTCTATTAATTATTAAGGACGCTTTCCTAATTTTTGTCAAGAATTAATCCGGGAGACTTCAAAAAATTGGATGGATTTCAATAAGTTTTTGATGTTAAAGGCGGGGACGGTCAACTCTTCCTGCCCTGATTGTCGCGCTCAGCAAAGACTTCTTTTGCGGCGAAGATGCCGTTAAGTGCGGCAGGGAATCCTGCATACACCGCCATTTGAATCATAATTTCCACAATTTCCTGTCTCGTACAGCCGACATTGAGTGCGCCGTGAATATGAACTTTGAGTTGCGGCTGTGCGTTGCCCAACGCAGCCAAAGCCGCTACCGTTGCTATTTCACGCTCTTTGAGTGAAAGCACACCCCGCGAGTAAACATCGCCGAAAGGAAACTCAATAATATATTCAGCGAGATCCGGGGCAATATCCTTTAGGGACTCAATGACCCGTTCGCCGGCATGGCCGTCAATTTCTTTCAGTTTTTCCCAACCGCGTTTGTATCGTTCTGTTTTCATCTCTACCCCTAACAAGTTAAATTTAACCTCTGACCGCTTCTTATCTTCTCACCTTCTTTCTTTCTGATTTTCTGTTTTCAAACCTCCGGCACCTGAAACCTGATATCAGGCCTCTGATCTTTAATCATTGCTCATTTTTTGCCTTGAGTCAATCCATAAGGTTTCCTAAAAATGGATTGATCTCACTCATATTCGATGGTAAACGAGCGATGGGATTTATTTTAATCTTCTTAGGCTCTTTTAACCTGTTCAGCTTTAAGAGAGCCGGCCCTTATTAGGGGTCAAGTCGAAGCTGACTCCTCGGGGATCGGATATTTACTCATGAGACTTTTTGACAGTCACTGTCATCTGGACGACAGGGCATTTGACAAAGATTTGGATGATGTCATTCATCGTATGCATGAGGCCGGCGTTGCGTCTGCCATGACCATTGGAACAACCCTTTTGCGCTGCATCAAGGGGATCTCCATTGCGGAATCCACACCGGGAGTATATGCTTCGGTCGGCATCCATCCCCATGATGCAAAAAGCTGCGATGAAGAGGTACTGAAAACGCTCGGTGATCTTGCCGCAAGCCCCAGTGTTCGCGCATGGGGAGAGATCGGTCTTGACTTTAACCGAATGTACTCTCCCAGAAACATACAGGAAAAATGGCTCATCCGTCAGCTTGAAATTTCCGATACCCTGAATCTTCCGGCCATATTCCATGAGCGGGACAGCAACGGCCGTCTGCTCGATATTCTGAAATCACATTTTGCATTGGGCAGAAACGGGGTTGTCCACTGCTTCAGCGGCAGTATGGATGAATTGAAACAGTATCTTGATCTGGGCCTTTACATCGGACTTACCGGCATCGTTACCATTAAGGGACGGGGTGCGGATTTGAGAAAAATGGCCCCTTTAATCCCGGCCGATCGGATCATGCTGTTTTGCTGTCTGAGACCCTTTGGAACAATACCTGCCGGTTGTACGGCGTTGAGCCCTGAGGCCCGATCGGAAGATGCCGTTTTAATTCAATATGCCATCTTAAGTTTTAATGTCAACCGGAGATGATTCAAATGACCGATAAACCGACCTATGAAAGATTGGAACAAAGGGTTAAAGACTTAGAAAAAGAGGTGGCTTCCTATAGACAACTTGAGAAGTCGCTGAGAGAAAATGAAGCCACTTTAAGAAGTATCTTTCGCGCTGCACCGACAGGCATCGGAATGGTATGCAACAGAGTTATTCAGCAAGCCAATGAGCGGCTGTGCGAATTGCTCGGTTATTCCATTGAAGAGTTACTGGGGAAAAGTGCAAGGATATTATATGCGACGGATGAAGATTTTGAATTTGTTGGAAAGTCGAAATACGCACAAATTCGCCAACACAACGTCGGGACCGTGGAAACACGCTGGCTGCGCAAGGACGGATCCGTTATTGATGTGCTTTTAAGTTCAGCACCTGTCGATCCCAAGGATTTGTCAATGGGTGTGACCTTTACGGCACTTGATATTACAGGCCGCAGACAGGTAGAAAAAGATCTGCGGGAAAGTGAAGAGCGATACAAAAGTCTTTTTAAAAACAATCATTCCGTCATGTTCCTGATCGATCCGGATACCGCCGATATTGTGGATGCCAACCCGGCAGCCGTTTCCTTCTATGGCTGGAGTTATGAAGCGCTGACCCGCAAAAAGATTACCGATATCAACATGCTGACCGAAGAACAGGTGTTCGAAGAAATGGAAAAAGCCAAGATGGAACAGCGCAACCGGTTTTATTTTCGTCATCGGTTGGCAAACGGCGACACACGAGATGTGGAGGTATACAGCGGTCCCATCAAGGTGCGGGGCAGAGAGCTTTTATATTCGATTGTTCATGATATTACCGCACGGAAAAAGGCCGAGGAGGCGCTAAAAGAGAGTGAAGAAAAGTTTCGTTACATTTCGGAACAGTCATTGCTGGCCATTCAGATTATTCAAGATGACGTGTTCAAATACGTCAATCAGGCTTCAGCGGATATCAGCGGATATTCGATTGACGAACTTATGGGATTCAAACAAGGGGAGTTCGTAAAATTGGTTCATCCCGATGACCGTGAATTCGTTGTGGACCAGGCCCTTAAAAAGCAAAAAGGTGAAAAAGATGTTGTTTCGCATTATCAGTTTAAATTGATAACAAAGAGCGGAGCGACAAAGTGGCTGGAGGTATATTCGCGCACGATTCAGTACGAGGGAAGGTTCG
>JARRRC010000008.1:0-2218 GCA_037381105.1 Desulfobacterales bacterium | reverse complement strand
AACGGCCATTTTGGAAGCCCAGCTTCTTCAAGCACAGAAGATGGAGTCCATCGGCACGCTCACCGGTGGCATAGCGCACGATTTCAACAATCTGCTCAATATAATTTTGGGCAATACGGAAATGGCGATGGAAGATTGTCCGGCATCGCATCCGGCAAAACATAATTTAAGCGAGATACGAATCGCCAGCCTGCGTGCCAGAGATGTTGTAAAACAGCTTTTGAGTTTCAGCAGAAAAATCGATCCAAAACAAGAACCTGTAAAGCTGGCAGAGCTGGTCAAGGACACGTTAAAATTTTTAAGGGCGACAATTCCAACAAACATTGAGATCCGTAAAAACATACCCGATGATGTGGATGATGCCATTCTTGCGGACAGTACCAAGATCAATCAAGTGATGATCAATCTTTTCACCAATGCGGCCCATGCCATGGAAGATACCGGGGGGGTGATAATCACCGGAATTGAAAATATTTATTTGGACCAAATCCAGGCGCATGGTTATCCTGATTTGTCTCCGGGAAATTATGTCAAATTGACGGTGAGCGACACCGGACCGGGGATCGGCGCTGATATTAAAGACAGAATCTTTGATCCGTATTTCACCACAAAGGAGGTGGGGAAAGGTACGGGCATCGGGTTGTCGGTGGTACATGGTATCGTCAAGAGTTACAACGGCGCCATTACCGTCAACAGCGAAGCCGGGACAGGGAGCACGTTCAGCATTCTATTCCCGGTGACCAAGGAAAAAGCCGTGGCAGAAACTGAAACAGAAGAGGAACTCCCAACAGGGAATGAAAGAATTTTAATGGTGGATGACGAGGCTTCCATCGTTGAAATCGGACGACAGAGATTGGAGCGGTTGGGCTATCATGTGACAGCCATGACAGATTCCTTAAAGGCCCTGGAATTATTCCGTTCCGCGCCGGATCAATTCGACCTGGTGATTACCGACATGACCATGCCCCATATCACCGGGGATCACCTGGTAAAGGAAATTCTGAAAATTCGTCCCGATATGCCGACGATTTTATGCACCGGTTTCAGCGAAAGAATCGACGAGGAAAAAGCAAAAAAGATCGGTGTTCGCCAGTATATTGAAAAACCGTTTGATAAATATAATCTCTCGATTTTGGTCCGCCAAACGCTGGATCATTCTTAGGGGTGGGCGCAGCCTGGAACGGTCCATAAACTTTTATTTGAAAATATTTAAGATCTTGTTTCCAATTCCTTGTATGTTCTTTTCAATCCCGGATGTTGCTTCTTTTTCTTTTTCGGTTTTAGATGCTTTTCCGGAGGTGTCCTTTTCTGCTATTTCAAGAGCCTTTTTACAAGGATTTCCGTGTGATACGGAAACCAAAAGGTAGGCCCAGCCCACGGGACCTAAAAGGGCGGTCCCGATGGTTGTGGCAGTGTTCACCAGATCAATTCCCAGGGAAGGATGGGTCAATGTGCCGGTCAGCTTAAACGGTCTGGTTATTTTGCTTAAGCTGATACTCAACTTTCCGGTTTCCTTGGTTCCGATGCCCTCTTTGGGTTTGGTTTCGATTTGAAAATCCAATGCTTCGGTTTTAAGATTAATCGTTCCCTGGCAGAATAATGTTTTTTCAGGATCGTCGACAATAATCACTTTGCTTTTGGCGATGCCGTTTGTAATATGAAAATCACATACGGCACAATTAATTCGGGCGTTGTCTATTTTTTTATCAAAGGGGTTAATCAGATGCATGAAACTCGAACCGATATCGGCACTAATATAATCCAAATAACCCATAGGTATTTTTCCTTGCCCCAGCGTAGCAATCACCTTACCGTTGGAATCTGCCATGATGGCTGCCACTGAATTTCCGTGACCTGTAAAATTTACGTCAAGATCGAGTGTGCCTTCCACGGCTTTTGTAATTTCCAATTTTTTGAGCATTTCCCCGATCTCCATTTGTTTGATATCCATGTTTAGGTCAACATCGGCCACATGACCTATTGCTTTAAAATTTAGGCGGCTGTCCAGCCGTCCGCCGCCAATGCCGGCCGTCAGCGGATGGGCAGTGAGATCTCCATTTTGAAGATTTACCTTGGTTTGGATATTATCGAGGGCGAGCTTGGGCAACCGCAGTTCTTTGATTCGGATATCTGCGGCGGCATTGATGCGATGCCTCGCCGACGTCGTCCGACGATATCTTGATGCATTTGGCAACCTGCTCGATGCCGGCGTTGCCGG